>JAKQBU010000024.1 GCA_029573975.1 Planctomycetota bacterium | reverse complement strand
GAAGAAAAAACTAACAGGTTATCCCCAGGAAAAAACAGGATAAATGGAAACCGCCCTAAATCAAAAGAGATATTTCGAGATATCATAGTCTCCAATCCGCTGGATATAAAAATCCGTACGCAGGGCCAGATTGATATCTGGTTCCAGTACCGTGTTGGTGACATCCGGCTTTTCCGCCAATGCCGGGTCGATAGGACGAACAACCGGCCGACAGGGAGAAAAATCGTTAAATTCTGTAACGACAACAGGTTGCCCGTTATTCAGAACAACCTGATCCCCCGGCGCAAAGGGAGGAACCGTCTGGGTAAAAAAGGGATATATAAGCGGATCGAACCACTTCTGATAACCTGGATTCTTCATTCTTTTCAGTGAGACAATGACCGGGGAAATTTCTCCGCCGGGCAGGTGGCGTAAACCGTCAAACCGGTCCGCAAGAGCAGCTATACGGCAAAAGATGTGTATCTCATTTCCTTTCAAAGGATTACAAGTCTGGAGGAGCCCCATTTCCTGCTTTCTGGCGGGAAAGCCGCTGCCGTCATAATGTTGATGATGGTTCAGTACAACCTGAGCAGCACTTGGGTCCAGGCCGCCCTGAATCATTTCATAGCCCGCTTCCGTGTGTGACCGCCATTCTGGGCTGCCCAAATCCTGCGCGGTAAGATGAAATCCCCTCAATTCTTCCGGAAGTTTCATTTTGCCAATATCGTGCAGCAGGCAGCCCACTCCCAGAGGAGTAAGATCCGTCGCAAGGTGGGTGGGCAGTTTGGGACGTTCATGAATCAGATAATTCTCCAGCCTTAATCCTAATAACAACGATAGATAGGCCACCGTGGTACAATGAGCCAGAATATCATCTGCTTCTCCCTGTAACTCCGAGATATAGAGTGCTGGCGAGGTCTTTTCCCGGTTCAACAGACGTGTAAATAGTGAGCCGACCTGCTCAACATACACACTGTAATCCGTTTTTGCTAAGCAGAGATCCTGTGCCTCCGAAAACCGTTCTTTCAAAGAACCATATAAATTTTGCTGCTTTTGGACCACTTCCGGATCAAGAAGCTCATCCAGGAAATCCAGATTGGGGTACTTCACCCAGAGATTTCTGATCCGTAGGGAACGCAATCGGGAAATAGTTTCTTCTTCCAGGCAGTAGCCAGCCTTGAGCAGAATATGCTCTGGTTTTTCCGGATTGGACACGGATCGGGCCAGAATCATATTGGGTTTTGCTTGTTCGACTGGTACTCTCAGCATTACAACAGCCATCCTCCGACGGAAAGGCCTTCTTGTTCAGAGCGTAACATCTCTTTTTATATAGCTTTACAGTATTATCGGCTGTTTACAGGACCAGCTTGACCTTATTATTTTCTTTGCTGATAAGGAGTTATGCAACATAAGCTCTCATTCCAACCCCATCGTTCCAGGCGGCGGACAGGAGGTTTTATTGACAGGTGCGACAGAGAAAGCTAACATGCCTGATTGTTGAAAAGTCCGTAAGGGCTGGCTCTTGATTTGATAAAGGTACAAAAACATGAAGATATCCCTGGAATGGCTGCGGGAGTATGTAGATTATCAGGATTCTGTAGAACGGCTGGCGGAGATTTTCACAGGGATCGGTTTTCCTGTGGAAGGCTATAAGAAAATGGGGGAGGACTGGATGGTGGATGTTGAGATTACCTCCAACCGGCCGGATTGCCTGGCGCATATCGGCCTGGCCCGCGAACTGGCGGCGGCCACGGGGGCGAAGTTGCGGCTGCCGGATGTCAACTTTCCGGAAGTGGGCAAGCCGGTGATGGAATGGACCAGCGTGGTGGATGAAGCACCGCGGTATTGCAGCCGCTACACCGCCCGGCTGATAATGGATGTGAAGGTAGGCCCCAGCCCGGACTGGATGCGCCGCCGCCTGGAGACGATCGGCCAGCGGGCTATCAATAATGTGGTGGATATTACCAATTATGTCATGATGGAAATCGGCCAGCCGCTGCATTCGTTCGATTATGACCTTCTGAAGGAGGGCAGAATCGTCGTCCGAATGGCCAGGCCGGGGGAGCAGATGGTCAGCATCGACCATAGCGTCCTGGAATTGAAGGAGAACATGCTGGTTATCGCCGACGCGAAGAAGGCGGTGGCAATTGCGGGGATTATGGGCGGGCTGGAAAGTGAAGTCGTCGATACCACAAAGAACATCCTGCTGGAGAGTGCCCATTTTGATCCCTTGAGTATCCGCCGGACCTCGCGGGAGCTGACGCTGGCGTCGGAGGCGTCGTTCCGGTTTGAGCGGAACATCGATCCGGTGATGCTGGAATGGGCTTCCCGCCGGGCGACGGCCCTGCTGGTGCAGTTGGCAGGAGGGAAGGCTGCGCCGGGCTTGGTCGATGCCTGGCCGGTGAAGAAACAGACACCGCCGGTACAGATGCGGCTTTCACGGATGAGGCATCTGTTGGGGATTTCGATTGAAACGGAGCGGGTCCTCACGATTCTGGACCGGCTGGGCTTTGGGCCGCAACACGATCATCAGGATTTGATTACCTGCCAGATTCCCTCCTGGCGGGGTGACGTCCAGCGGGAGGTGGATTTAATCGAGGAAGTGATCCGGATTCAGGGATACGGCCATATTCCCGCGGAATCGAGCATTCATATTACGGTGAAAACCGAGGATAAATATCAGCGGACGCGGAAGAAGGTGGTGAATGCCGTCCAAAGCTGCGGATATTACGAAACGGTAAATGTGGGTTTTCTCGAGGATAAATATTGGCCGCCTTTCTGCGAGGCGGGCTTTGAACCGGTGCGGGTGAAGGATGTTTCGCGGAAGAACAAGAATGCCCTGCGGGCGAGCCTGCTGCCCTCGCTGCTGGAGGTTCGTAAGCGCAATCAGGATGCGGGCAATGAGGATTGCCGCTTTTTCGAGCTGGCGGCGGTACACCGGACCGCGCAGAATCCGGAATCCCTGCCGATAGAAACGATCCAACTGGGCCTGCTTACGGACAGTTCCTTCCGGGACCTGCGCGGGGCGATTGAATCGATGGTTGCGTCTCTGGATAATCAGCAGCAGGTGGTGTGTCAGCCGGGGAAGGTAATCTGGGCCAGGGAGGATGCCGCCGCGGACCTTTACCTGGGAACGCAAAAAATCGGACAAATGGGGGTGGCCGCGGAAAACATTCTGGCCTTGTTCGATTTGGGCCGGGAAGTTTGTATGGCGGAACTTTCTTTTGCGGAGCTGCTCAAGCTGGAAGGCAGGACCGTGACGCTTCAGCCGCTGATCCGGTTTCCGGGGATCGTGCGCGACTTGTCACTGGTTCTGGATGAGGAGGTTCCCTGGATCAAGGTGGAACAGGCGATCCGCGCCCAGCAGATTGAAGATATGCGGGAACTGCGGTTTGTGGATATTTACCGGCGCAAGGGAATTGATGCGG
>JAKQBU010000003.1 GCA_029573975.1 Planctomycetota bacterium | reverse complement strand
TACCTATATTTATTTTGCAAATACATTAATATCTGATACAATAAAAGTGATAATCTTACCAAGAAAACAGAAGGAAGATTCAGAAAAATGCACATTCTTATAAACATGAAAGAATAGAAACTCTGGGATTGAAAGGAGGTGATGTCTTAGAAGAATTTTTTATATTTTATTTTATGAGAGCGTTCAGGTGTATGTGTTTTGTTTTATGGTTTTTTTATAAGCGTATTGACTAAGCCGAGAAAGACGCTTAGGTCAATCGGAGGAAACGAAGATGGAAGAGAAAGTAAAGATGAAAAAGGTATTCCTGCTGATGGCGATGTTTGGTGTATTACTGTGCGGAATGGCCTCGGCGGCTACCTGGGAATTGAACAAAGAAATGAATGCCTCGATAGGCGACAATGGTATCTGGTCCTATGGATACGCAGCATGGGATCCCAATGATCCCAACATAGTTACCTATCAGGGATTGCTGGAAAATTGGGGCCCATCAGATGGAACAAACAACATATGGGTAAAGGATGTGGATGGTGCGGTTCCACACATTTTTTGTGGCCCCACTCCTGCTGGAGTGCCCGCCGGATTCCATGGCATGAATGGCGGTACGAAGACCGCAGGCGATGATGCCGGAGGTGATGTCCCGGTCGTAATTCGCTGGACGGCTCCTGACACTATCGCTGCTGCTACTGATATGTCGATTACCGGATGGTTTCAACCCGTCAGCTCGGGGGCAGTAGAGGTTATTATCGTGAAAAGCGCGGCAGGGGATCCCAGCCAACAAAGTTATCTACTGCATGAAACGGATATCAATAATGCGGAAGGCGTAAATTTTTCGCTTGCCTGCACGGTTGCTGCAGGTGACACCATTGATTTTATGCTTGGGGCGAAAGGCAGCAGAGATAATGACTGGACGACTATTAAGATTGTCATCACCGATACGCCCAAAGATCCAGATGTTTCCCCCTGGATTCTGAATACCGACATGGATACGTCTGTCAATACTAATGGTATCTGGTCCTATGGGTACGGCGATCCGAATATGACCGCCTATGCAGGCCTGGTTGATGATGTTCCTGTTATATGGGCAGGTACCACACGATTTATCTGGATGGAATACTCTAACGTAGTACAAATTTCGATGGGTCCCACCACGGATGGAGTTCACGTACCCGTGGGCGTGCATAATCTGAATCCCGGTACCGATGGTTCCCCCGCCATCATCCGCTGGACGGCTCCTGCTACGATCACAGCACCTACTAATATGATCATCGATGCATTTTTTCAGCCAGTCAGTGGCGGCGCCGTAGATGTAAAAGTCGTAAAAAGTAATGCAGGGGATGCTGGTCAGCAGACCATTCTAGGTCAGGAATTTAATGTTATTAATGGAATCCCCTTTTCGCTTTTAATGGATTGTACCGTTACCGCAGGTGACATCATTGATTTTATGGTTGGTCCGGCCGGGCCGTCCTTTCAAGACTGGACTGCTACTTCAATTAGCATTTCAGAAGGCGTTCTAACCTGCGTGACTTACCTTCCGATGGACTTTAACGAAGATTGCTATGTGGGTATGGAAGATTTCGCTATCTTCGCCCAAAGCTGGTTGGACTGCAATGACCAGAGCAATCCGAATTGTGAATATGAATAACCCGATTTTTATCAAAAGATCCGGCCCGGCTGAGCATTTGACCGGGCCGGATTATTTATAACTGGAATCGGGAGTTGGCGAAAAAACAAGTTGTTCCCGCAAGCAAGGGGGTATTATGAGTTAGAATAGCTAGTGGTTTGGGAAAAAGGGAAGAAACAAAGGTTGATTCAGGTTAGAAATTTTGATAATTTCAAGCAGTTTGTGTAAAATATGATCTTAAAATGATCTTATGCGATGCGTGATGAATGTACTTCGTTTGCAATCCAGTAGGAGAATAGTTATGCATGAAGGACGATTGAACCCAACGCGGCGGGGATTTCTTAAGACGGCGGTGCAGGCGGGTGTCTGTCTGGCGGTGCCGCAAATCATTCCGGGCACGGCGCTGGGTAAGAGCGGCCGTGCGGCAGCCGGGGAACGGATTACGCTGGGGGCCATCGGGATCGGCAATCGGGGCCGGTATGTGCTGGGCTGCTTCCTCCAGCAGACGGATTTGCAGTGCGTGGCCGTCTGTGATGTGCGGACGGACAATCGCCAGCGGGCCAAGGAGATGGTCGATGCGTATTACGGCCATAGCGACTGTGTGACCTATGCGGACATGCGGGAGCTGCTGGCCCGCGAGGATATTGACGCGGTGCTGATTGCCACGGGGCCGAACTGGCACGCGACAGCCGCGACGATGGCGGCCAAGGCGGGCAAAGATGTTTACTGCGAAAAGCCCTGCACGAAGAATATTGCCCAGAGCCTGGCGCTGGCGGAGGTTTTTCGACGGACGGGCCGGGTGTTCCAGGCGGGCACGCAGCGCCGCAGCCTGCCTAACTTCGCCCATGCGATCGAGTTGGCCCGGACCGGCAAACTCGGTCCGCTGCAAACGCTGCACGCCCATCCCGGCGGTTTGGGGTGCGATATGAGCGGCTGGTTCCCGGCGGAGCCGGAACCGCCCCAGGAGCAGGTGAACTGGGATATGTACCTGGGGCCGGCCGCCTGGCGGCCTTATAATGGTGCGCTGATGAACGCCTTTCATTTTGAAAAAGGCGGCGGAATGGTGGGCGGCGGGTGTCTGGAATGGGGCTCCCATTGCGTGGATCTGTGCCAGTGGGCCAATAACGCAGATGACACAGCGCCGGTGGAGTATGAACCGGTGAATGGTCAGTTACATGCCCAGTATGCCAATGGGGTAAAGCTGGTGATGCGGAACGACGGCTGGCTGCCGCTGGGTTCGTGCCCGGTGCGGTTCGAGGGGGAAACGGGCTGGATCGAGACCGGCGACGATGCGGAGTCGGCGGCGAGCAGTCCGTCTCTGCTGATGCTCAGAGGCAAGAAGATACCGGGTTACCCGGCCGATTTTCACGTGCGTAATTTTCTGGATTGTATCAAGACGCGGGGCCTGACCCGGTCCAATGCGGAGGTGGCCTGCTGGGCGCATATTGCCTGCCATGCGGCCAACATTGCGTTGTACCTCAACCGCAAGCTCCAGTATGACCCGAAGAAAAATGAATTCATCGGCGATGAGCAGGCCAATCGGCTGCGTTCGGAGGCGTTGCGGGAACCGTGGCGGATTTAACGTTCGATTATACCAAGAAACCACCTCAAATGACGAGGATCATCATGAAACAGAATCAAGTACATAACTTCTGGTGTGTTATATTCATCCTCATTGCTGTGTCAGCCGGGGCTATTGTCCAGGGACAATCGGCGGGAGAAGTGAAACAGAGCGACCTGATTGCGGTGCTGCAATCGGATGCCCCCCAGGCGGAGAAAGCCATCACCTGTAAGCGGCTGGCGATTTATGGGGGCGAAGAGGCCGTTGCCGCCCTGGAGCCCCTGTTAGGAGACAAAGAGCTGGCCTCGTGGGCACGGATCGCCCTGGAAGCGATACCGGGGCCGGCGGCGGATGCGGCCTTGCGTAACGCGCTGGGCCGGCTGGAGGGCCGGCTGCTGGTGGGGGTGATTAATTCGATTGGCGTGCGCCGCGATGGCCAGGCGGTCGAGGCGCTGGCACAAAAACTGAACGATAGCAATCCGGAGGTGGCCTCAGCCGCCGCGGTGGCCTTGGGGCACATCGGTGGGGAGCAGGCGGCTCAAGTACTGACCCAATTTCTGGCGGGTGCGCCGGCGGACGTTCGTTCGGCGGCGGCGGAAGGCTGCATAATTTGTGCCGAGGGATTTCTGGCGGGTGACAAGGCCGAGGAAGCGGTCAGGCTGTATGACCTGGTCCGCCAGGCGGAGGTGCCCGACCAGAGACGGATGGAAGCCATCCGCGGGGCGATTCTGGCGCGTCGATCGGCAGGGATCCCGCTGCTGTTGGAGCAGTTGCGTTCGGAAGATGCAAACCGATTCGATATCGGTTTGCGTGCGGCCCGTGAGCTTGGCGGCCAGGAAGTGACGGAGGCGCTGGCGGGGGAACTGACGCGGTTGAGTGCGGACCGGAGTGCCCTGGTGTTATTGGCCCTGGCGGACCGCACGGATGCGGCGGTGTTGCCGAT
>JAKQBU010000640.1 GCA_029573975.1 Planctomycetota bacterium | reverse complement strand
TGGCTGCGGCGAATGCAGAAGCCGTCTGCCGGACGATTGTGCAGGGCCGCTATGATCTCGGTCGGTTCGATGCGTTTGAAATTTTTATTTTGCCAGAAGGCGGCCAGTTGGGGTGCGGGACTGCCATCGATCAAAGTTGGCGGGGTGCCGCAGCAGTAGATGGTCCCGCCGGCTTTCAGATAGGATTCGAGCAATTCGGCGGTTTTAGCATTGAGATTTTCCGTCAGGGGAGGGATGACAATGGTGTCGTAGGTGCAACGGCCGACTTGCAGTCGGCCATTGGAAACAGAACCGTTGCGGGCCATGATGTCTTCACAGCCGAGGTCAAAGGCTACCTGTAACTGGACCAGATCGACCAGCATTTTCTGGAAGGTATTGCCTATTTCATCGACACGTTTACCGTCCGATTGATAGAGCCAGGCGGTGGTCGTCGGTTCCAGGAGCAGGATTGGATTGACCTGGCGGCCCTGGGAAAGGGCGAAGGAGAGCCGGGCGCAATAGGCGGCCATGACGTGGTAGGCATCCCACCAGGGTTCATGGTAGGAGAAGGACTGGGGATGGTCACGCTTGCGGGCGCCGCGGAGGGTGATATAGGAGAGGTGCTCGTCGATGGTGTTGACGCCCAGGGCAAAAAGCCAGTCGGCGATACGTTTCATGTCCTCGAAACGGAGGTCCCAGCCGCCGGCGCCATAGGCTTCGCAGAGGGTACGGGGATAGCCCATCTGGCGGGCGGCGCTGGCCAGTTCGATGACCGCGCGGGCGTTTCCGAATTGGGCATGGGTGCCCTCGTCGTATTGGTTCATCAGGATATCGATGGCCGGCCGCTGATGCCAGGGGTACATGGCCATATTATCGGGGACAAACCTGCAGTAGGGCCATTCGTGTTCCCAGTAATGGCCGGTGAATTCGAGATTATGGTCCTGGCAATACTGGTGCATGGGTTTGGCCCAGCGTTCGATGAACAGTTCCGTCAGCAGTTGGTAGTAATTATGCCGCAGCCGCTTCCAGTCGCCGACCGGTTGGGTGAGGCCGGGTAGGTTATCGAGTAAGCTGTATCCCCATTTTTCCTGAAAGCGGGCGGGCAGGTCATCGGTCCAGGGCAGGCCGTCCGCCGGAAGGAGATGCGGTTCGTCGGTGAAGGTGCCGGGCACGTGTTTGCCGAAATGTTGTCCGATATTTTTTCGGTATGGCTCTAGGGTAAGTTCGATGAATTTCTGGGTGACGCCGGGGTAAAGCAGGTCCACATAGTACTTACCGCCGAACCAGGGGGAAGTGCTGGCCCGGCTGAGGGAGGCAACCAGGTAACGGCCTTTGGGCAGATTGGGCTGGGAGCGAACCTGTTCGGTAATATTTTCATACTGATCCCCGTCCAGGCGATAAACGGCCAGCAGATCATCCGATAGGGCGGGTGCTTCTTCCTGTTCCTTTAGGACCAGGCCGCGGCCCCGGGATTCGGGCATAGTGTCAGGAACCAGGCCGCCGGCAAAACCGGGGGGTAGGAGTTCTCGTCGTAAATCCAGACATTCATATCCAGCCGCTCCGCTGCCTGCAGGGCGATGTTCCAGAGGTGAAACCAGTCGTCCGAGAGATAGGGAGTCATCAGGCCGGGGCGGGGGTGGACAAAGACCTGCCGGACGTTCTGGGAAGCCAGGTCGGTCAGGGTCGAGACAATCTGTTCCTCAGTGAGCATATCGTTCCAGACCCAGAGAGGCGCGTTGGTGTACTGGCGGGGAGGATCGGCAAAGAGTGCCTGGAGAGAACCGGAATCTGCCGCCAGCAGGCTATTCATTTGCAGCAATACCAGTAGTAAAGAAGGCAAACGGAGGGCCTTGGACAATGATAGGTTTTCCATGGCAGGTCTCCAGTATCTGAAATTGTTTTTGTGAGATAGAATTTCATTTTTATTCATTTTAACGATGGTGATACAAAAGTCTATTCGATAATGAGTCGGACGGATTTCGGGGCAAAGGGGGCAATGGTGATTTGATTGGCGCCCGGCTGGACATAGGGACTGACTTCCAAGCGGAACGGCCTGCCGATAAAGCCGCCGGCAGAGCGGCCGTTTAAGGTTACCTGGGCCGCTTCTTCCGGGCTAAGTTCATCCATTACCAGATATACCTGTCTGTCAGCCAGAGAAATCTCATCGGGGATTGTGAATCTGCCTTCGAAGATGTCCGCCTGGACCGGGCTGACCGTCAGCCCACTGGTGGCGGGATCGGCTCCGGCGGGAATGCCCCAGGGAGGGGTACCCAGTTTGGCAAAGGGACGGGCCGGCAGCCAATCCCTGTCATCGAAATCCAGGGAAGACCAGTTGTCAACGATTTGGCTGGCGGTTTTCCAGTTTTGGTCGATGCGGCCGGCCAACTGCCGGCCGTTGTCCAGCTCGATCAGGTACATGCCGGTCAGGCCGGCCGGGCTGGCGACGGTATTGGTGGCGGCGATAGCTAGCTGATTAATGCCGGGCTGGAGTAGATCCGCTATGTTCACGTTGGCCACTGCCGCCCAGTCCTGCCCATTGCCTGCCTCCCGGCCGTTCACATAAAGGATAAAGGCATTATCGGCGGTGACCAGGAATCGTGCGGAAGTAATCCGGGCGTCGTCAGGTATATGCACTGGAGAACGGAAATATCTGGTTCCGGCGGCGGTTTCGACCTCCGTTTCGCCCCGCGGGTACCAGACCCAGGAACCGTTATGGAGGGAAAGGGTCATCTTATTTTTTTTCTCCGCGGCGGCAGCGGTTTGGGATTGGTCCGGCTGATCGCACACCACCTCGACTATATGTCCGGTAAGATGATCGGGGCGTAAGGGCAGGTTTCGGTCTTGGTCTTGAAAAACCAAAAGAATACTTTCAGATGGTTCCAGGCGCAAGTCGATCTCAACGGTTTTTTCGGCTGTCCGCTGATAAGGGATGGCGGTAATCTCGTTACGCATGGCGTCCCAGCATTCCGGCACGCCGGCGGCGGTAACCCGGAAGCGAAATGATTTGGCACCAGGCTGTAGGTCCTGGTTGCAGAGGAAAAACACATCACGGCCCGCTTTGACCCGGTGCAGAACATACAGCCAGTTATCGGTTTGCCCTTCCAGGACTTCCAGGGTGGGATGAATACCAGCATCGGCGGTCAGCACCTGCTGGATATCCTTCGTACTGGGATTTTCGGGCAGGAAATAGGATCGTCCGCCGTGGGTATTGGTCTGGCACACACCAAGGCCGGGTTTTGCCATTCCCCAGATTGCTTCACAAAGGCCGGCAATATCCGCCGAGGTGCGGCCCAGGGTAGCCGACTTCGAGGGCAGGAAATGGTAACCGATTACCACGCCGCCGTGGTCGAAGAAATCTCTGGCTTTGGCTAAGGTTTCATAGGGGATCACCTCCACCGGCGGCACAACCAGAATTTTGTATCTTTCCTGGTATAATTGAATTGTCTTCTCGTGCAACTTTGTGTTCTGCTCGAAGACATCATACGGAATCCAGTCGCAGTCGAAGAGTGCCTCCTGCATGGTCCGGGTCATCTGCTCCGGCGGCGTGGCAGTGCCCACATTGTTACTGCTGCCGACAAACAAAAAGGCTACCGGGCATACATGGTAACCGCCCGTGAGCATCAGGCTCAACCGTGAATTGTAATCGGCCCAGACCCGATAGAGCGGCCAGCGCGGTTCGTGGCCGCCGTTGTAAAAAAACGGGGGGCAGTCGAGATCGCGGGGCGAGCGGGGATTGAAGGAATGCGGGATGAGGAAGTTGACACCCCATACCTGCATGAGGTCCGTCAGCCACTTCATGTCGGGATAGGTAAGATTCTGCCCATAGGCCCCGAACATCTCGCACATGGCCCGGTCATCTTTCTTGCCGTAGGCGTGCGAAATGGAGCTGGCCAGTTTGGGCATCAGGTCCATGGATAAGTCTCGTTTGCCGGGGAGGATCTGGGAACAGACCATATCGATGCCGCCCATGTCCGAATAT
>JAKQBU010000586.1 GCA_029573975.1 Planctomycetota bacterium | reverse complement strand
ATCACCGGCCAAGTCCAAGACCATCAATAAATATCTGGGGGCCGGTTTTACGGTGATGGCCAGCATGGGGCATGTAAGGGATCTGCCCAGCAAGTCGTTGGCTGTAGATGTAAGTAATTCATTTACACCGAGTTATGAAATAATCCCTACCCGCCGTAAGCAATTGGCCTCTCTGAAAAAGGCGGCGAAAGACGCGGAATTAATCTATCTGGCGACTGACCTGGATCGCGAAGGGGAGGCGATTGCCTGGCACCTGGTGGAAGCGTTGAATGTCGATCCGGAGATGACTCGGCGGGTGGTATTTAATGCCATCACGAAAACCGAGATTGAACATGCCTTTGCCAATCCTCTGCGGCTGGATATGGACAAGGTGAACGCCCAGCAGGCGCGGCGGATTCTGGACCGGATCGTGGGTTATGAAATCAGCCCCCTGTTGTGGAAAAAGGTGGCCCGTGGGCTATCCGCCGGCCGGGTGCAGTCGGTGGCGGTCAAGCTGATCGTGGAGCGGGAGCGGGAAATCCTGGCCTTTGTGCCGCAGGAATATTGGAAGATTACCGGCCTTTTCAGCACTGCGAACGACCCGCAATTGGCGGGTCAGTACCGGACGTTTATCGATTCATTTAAAGATAAACCGGCGACTTTGGCGCAAAAAGGGAAATGGCTGGCGGAGCATAAGAGTCTGGAGGCGGTGCTGGCCACGTTTGCCGGCGCGCCTTTTAAGCCCGATAACGAACAGGCGGCCCAGAAAATTCATGCGGCCCTGCAAAATGTCTCTTATAAAATTGCGGACGTTCAGACCAAACGGTCCAGTTCCGCCCCTGTTGCCCCGTTTATCACCTCGACCCTGCAGCAGCAGGCGGTGAACCGGCTGGGCTTTTCGACGAAACGAACGATGCGGATCGCGCAGCAGCTTTACGAAGGGATTGAGATTGCCGGCCAGGGCAGCGTCGGCCTGATTACCTATATGCGTACCGATTCTACCCATCTGGCGAAGGAGGCCATCGAATCGGTTCGAAACTTCATCGATACGAATTATGGCAAGGAGTATCTGCCGGAAAAGCCGA
Source organism: Planctomycetota bacterium (assembly GCA_029573975.1). The sequence continues at coordinate 11,346 of JAKQBU010000586.1, read as the reverse complement.
AATTTTACTCCTCTTCCAATAAAGCCGCCCAGGAGGCCCATGAAGCCATTCGGCCTACGGATGTGAATCTTACGCCGGAACGTGTGCGTGGGGATCTCAGCGATGAGCAGTTTAAGCTATACCAGCTTATCTGGAACCGGTTTGTTTCGTGCCAGATGACGGCGGCCCTGTGGGATGTCACCAGCGCCAGCATCTGTGCCGCTACGAAAATCGGGGAAGCGGTTTTCAAGGCCAACGGGAGAAAGCTGGTTTTCGACGGATTTATGCGGGTAGCGGGCCTGACCATCAGCAATGGGGACCAGATGCTGCCAGCTTTAGTGAAGGATCAGCCGGTCTGGCCGATCCGGACCGAGCCAACGCAACACTTTACTTCTCCGCCTGCCCGTTACACGGAAGCCTCACTGGTCAAGACGCTGGAGGCGGACGGGATCGGCAGGCCCAGTACCTACGCATCGATTATCTCCACCATTCAGGATCGAGGTTATGTCGAGCAGTTGGACCGCAAGTTCTATGCCACGGATCTGGGCATGGTGGTGACGGATAAACTCAACGAACATTTTCCGCGGGTTATGGATGTTAGTTTCACCAGCCATATGGAGGAGCAACTGGATAAGATTGAGGAGCAGCACCTGGACTGGGTGAAGGTTCTGGAGGAGTTTTACGGGCCGTTCAAGGAGAATGTGGAACGGGCGCATCTGGAAATGAATCATGCCAAGGCGGAAGTGCAGCCGTCCGATTATACCTGCCCGGAGTGCAAAAAACCGCTGGTGTATCGATTCGGGAAGAACGGCCGGTTTCTTTCGTGCAGCAATTATCCCGAATGCAAATTTGCCGCCCCCTGCGACCGGGAGGGGAAAATCGCGGAGCCGGAAAAAACCGAGCACAAATGTCCCGTCTGCGGCAAGGATATGATTGTACGCAGGGGCCGGTTCGGTTCGTTCCTGGGCTGCAGCGATTATCCGAATTGCAAGACCGTGCAAAAGATTGACAAGGAAGGCAATATTCTGCCGCCCAAACCCCCGGCGGAGCCCAGCGGCATCCGCTGCCACAAATGCCAGGGCGACCTGGTCATCCGGCAAAGCAAGCGCGGGCCGTTCCTTGGGTGCGGGCGGTTCCCCAAATGCCGGACCATCATCAGCATCAAGGAGCTGGAGCATTTGAAGGAGCTGCAGGCCCAGGGGATCTGGCCGCCGAAGACCATCGAAGAGGCCGATGAATTGCTGGGACGGGGGAAGAAAAAATCCGAAGAGAAAACAACAGCACCCAAAAGCGGAAAGAAAAAAACGGCTGCCGGTTAACCTCTGCTTCCACTTATTACCCCACCTGATTTATTCATTATGGTTTAGTAAATGATTGCATGTTTTTAAAATTTACGCCATAATGTCATTAATAATGACGAATTAGCATTTTTTATTATACAAAATACAATCCTGATGATATAATAATTATGATTTATTTGGTTTAAATACTTGCGGATAAAAGATTTAATTTATTTTCACAATGTGAGAAATAAAAATGAAAGGCTTTTTTAACAAAATTTTACGGATTGATTTGTCGAAAAGAACATTCCGATACGAAGCCATTTCGGATGAAATTCTTGCGAGAACCCTGGGCGGCAAGGGGCTGGGGACCTATTTGCTGATGCGGGAAAATCCGGTGGGCGTGAATCCGCTTTCCCCGGAAAATGTGTTTATCATTGCTGTGGGGCCGGTGACCGGCACGAAGATGTGGAGCCAGTCGCGGTTCGGTACCTACACGAAAAGCCCGGCGACGGGTGGTTATGGTGAATCGTATTGCGGCGGGGCGCTGGCGCCCAAGATCAAGGGGTGCGGGGTGGACGCGATCATCCTCGAAGGGGGTTGTGCGTCTTTGAGCTGGCTGGCGATTGATGAGAACGGTGTCACGTTCCACGACGCAGCCGCTCTGCGGGGGAAGGAAACCTATGAAACGGAAGCAGCCATTCTGGCACATTCACGGGAGGGTGCGGGGGCCATGGTGATCGGACCGGCGGGGGAAAACCGGGTCGCTATCGCTTGTATTAAATCCTATAAATGGCGCAGCCTGGGCCGGGGCGGCATGGGGGCGGTGCTGGGCGTGAAAAATGTGAAAGGCATAACCTTCGCGGGCACGAAAGACTGTGAAGTCGCCGATGAGGAAAAACTGAAGAATCTGATCAAGGCTATCGCTCAGAAAGGCAAGGAATCCCCGGTTACGGAACTCTATCAGAAGCTGGGGACTCCCATGCAGGTCAAGGTGACCAATACCCAAAAATGTTTTCCCACGCGGTACTGGCAATCGGGCCGTTTTTCGGGGTGGGAAAGCATCTGTGCCGATTATATGCAGGCGAATTTGGAGGTGAAGGCGCACGGCTGCCCGAATTGTTTTCTACGCTGCACCAAAAAATCGGTCATCAAAAACGGCCGCCACGCCGGGTTGGAAGTGGAAGGGCCGGAGTATGAAACGATCTATGCCATCGGCGGCCTGAACGCCATCGAGGGGCTGGAGGAAGTGGCCTGGCTGAACGATGTTTGCGACCGGCTGGGCATCGACACTATGAGCGCGGGGAATATCTCTTCTTTTGCCATCGAGGCATACAAGCGGGGCAAGATTGATTTTGCCATCGATTACAATCAGCCCGACCGGGCGGCGGAACTGTACCGGCTGGTGGCCCACGGGGAAGGTGTCGGGAAAATTCTCGGCCAGGGTATCAAGCAGGCGTCCCGGCAGTTGGGGCTGGAGGATCTGGCCATTCATGTCAAGGGACTGGAACCGGCCGGATTCGATCCGCGGGTGCTCAAAGGCATGGGGCTTTCGTATGCGACCTCGGCCCGCGGGGCCTGCCATCTGCGGGGTACGTTCTACAAGGCGGAACTGTCCGGCCAGATTGAAAAGGAGCAGATCGAGGGCAAGGCCAAACTGATGATCGATTATGAAGACCGCTGTGCCCTGTTCGATTCGCTGGTTTTGTGCCGGTTCTTCCGGGATTTTGTTCTATGGGATGAACTGGCGATTTTAATCGAAGCGACCACGGGCCTGCATTTTGACAAGCAGCAACTGGAAATTCTGGCCAACGACATCACGCAGATGACGCGCCAATACAACCGGCGGGAAGGGCTGGACGGCTCGACCGACACCCTGCCGAAGCGTTTTTTAACCGAGCCGACCGAAGAAGGGGCCACGTTGACCCGACTACAACTCGATACGATGATCAAGGAATACAATGAAATTAGAAACACCCGAGAAAATGAAAAAAGAAAATGCCACCAGTAGTATTGCCAACATCAGTTGGCAGGAACGTTATCACGCCTCGCAGGTCTATACCCTGCGGTGCAAGATCTTTGACCGCCCCAGTATGCTGGGGAAGCTGACCACGACCATCGGCAACGCCGGCGCCCATATCGGGACCATTGCCGTATCTGGCCTGGAAAGCCAGCATAAAATCCGCGACATTACGGTTTTTTGCATCAATCAGGATCATTTGAACCAGGTGACCAAGGCGGTGCAGAAACTCGACGGCGTGGAGCTGATGGAGATTCGCAACAACGTTCTGGAATCCCATTATCGCGGAGCGATTGAAACCCACAGCCGCATTCCCATCACCAATCTGACCGATTTGCGCATGGTTTATACCCCCGGCGTGGCCTCTATCTGCGAGAAAATCGTCACCGAGCCGGCTTCCGCCTGGGAGCTGACGGGGCTGTGCGACCGGGTGGCCATCGTCACCAACGGCACCGCCGTGCTGGGGCTGGGCGATATCGGGGTGCTGCCGTCGCTGCCGGTGATGGAAGGCAAGGCCGCCATCTTTGCGGAATTTGCCGGTATCAGCGCCTTTCCCATCCTGGTTGAAAGCAAAGATACCCAGACGGTCATTGATACGGTGCTGCGCATTGCGCCGACCTTTGGTGCGATTCAACTGGAGGATATTGCCGCGCCAGCCTGTTTTGAGATTGAGGAAAAATTGCAGCAGGCCCTTCCTATCCCCGTTTTCCATGACGACCAGCACGGCACGGCGACGGTTCTGCTGGCAGCCCTGATCGGGGCGCTTAAGAAAACCTCCCGCCAGGCCGAAAAATGTTCCGCCCTGATCCTCGGTGCCGGTGCGGCCGGGGTGGCCATTACCAAAATCCTGCTGGCCTTCGGGATCGGCGATGTGGTGGTGTATGATTCCTTCGGGCCGATTTATCGCGGGCGCACGGAGAAAATGAATCCTTACAAAGTGCAGTTAGCGGAAATCACCAATAAAAATAATGAGAAGGGCCCGCTGGCCGAGGGATTCAAGCGCAAGGATATTTTTATCGGGGTGGCCCGGCCCAATATGGTCAGCCAGGATATGATCCGGGCCATGATGCCGGCGCCGCTGGTTTTTCCGCTGAGCAATCCGGTCGGGGAAATTACGGTGGAACAGGCTTATGAGGCTGGGGCCGCCATTGCCGTCGATGGCCGTACTATTAACAACGCCCTGGCGTATCCGGGGCTGTTCCGCGGGGCACTCGACGCCAAAGCTGGCGATATTACCTTTGACATGCAGATCGCTGCTGCTCATGAGTTGGCCCGGCTGACACCGGAGGGCGATTTATTGCCGAATATCCTGGACCGGCAGATTCACAAGCAGGTGGCGCAGGCGGTGAAGGAAGCCTGGCAGCAAAGCGCCGGGAAATAAATCCAGAGTTTGGTGTTCAGGGCAGAGTAATCTGTGCGGCCGCGGAGGGTTGGACGGTGGTTTTTTTGCTGTCGGCGTCCTCCAGACGGCAGGAGACCAGGCCATCGCCATCGTCTTTCTTTTTGACTTTGGCCAGGATTTTCTCCGGCACCGAAAACGAAGTCGCTCCTGTCGGTACTTTGACCGCTAGGCGGTTTTTTTTGTCGGTGAAGTCCCCTGTGGTGCTGAAGACCAATTGTAATTTTTTGGCCAGGAAGGGTGCACTGAAACTTACCGGCAAGCTCTCTCCGGCCCCCAGCGTGTAGCCATCGGCCGGCTCCAGCAAGCTGCAGGCCAGCGGTTCCCATTCGAAAACAGCGGAATCAGAGACTTCCGTGCCGCTGCTCACCCGCCACTGGAGACGGCGATTGCCATCGTCTTTGGCCAGGGCTTTCCACCATAAGGCCTGGTTCATCGCGACAAAACTCTGCCCGGCTTTGGGCTTCAAGTTCACGAGCGATTTTTTATCGGAAAAATCATCTTTCATAGCCAGTTCGAGGGTTATCTTATTGCCGAAATCCAGCGGAGCCGCCCAGACAAAAATTCCCGGATCCTCTGCCAGCGAGGCCGTTATGTTTTGAGGACTTAGCAAAAAAATCGCCGGATCGCCGCTCACCAGTAAAGCGATATCTTCCCAACTGGATTGGCATAGATCCGCCATCTCGTTCAGAACATCCGGTACCTCCGCCCAGTTGGTATTTTCCCGGATGCTCGTCCAAAGCGAGGCCATCTGGTCGTACTTGGCTGCGATAGAATTATACCCTGCGTTTTCCAGGAAATCCGCCATCCGGGGCGTCAGTTCTGCTTTACGGTCCCGCATACTCTGGGCCAGACAAGACGGGCCATCGGCCCCGGCGGTGATGGCGGCTGCACAGGAGCGCAGCGATTCCGGGCCATCCACCCCGCGCTCATACAAATAACGCAGGATTTGCAGCGGAGAAGCCGGGGCCGGCGGTTCTTCCAGATAAAACATGTAATAGGGACCGGCTTGAAGCCTTTTATCCGTGTTGATCAGGCCGCCCTGATACCATCCATCCAGAAAAGCCTGCCAGCTTAGCGGCACACCAATTCCATCCAGAATACTATCGCCGTCCACATCCACGCTGCTGGTCGGATTATTGTCCGTATAATACACATGATCGGCATCATAGCCGTGGATTACTACAAAATGGCTGCTTTGTGGGTCGCAGTTCTGCCAGAACGGATAATACACGGCCGCTTCTGCTGCCACATACGCAAAATCCAGATGGACCTGCACCGGATGGCCAGCGGCAATTACTTCCTTCAGCCTGGCGATCGCTTCCTCTTCGTTGGCAAAAACAGTTATTTCTTTGGCGCCCGCTTGTGTACTCAACCCGCCTCCCCCCCCTTGCAGATACCCGAGGTGATACACCAGCCCCATTAAGCGATACAAATCCAGGGACTGGCTGCCATAAATCTTTCGTTTCCAGTTGTAGATATACCTATGCGGGTCCAGCGTGTGATTGCCTCCCCCCGTCGAGGTCCAGGCATATTCCGTGCAAAAGCCGCTGCATACCAGGATGTCCGCGACATTCGTCGAGGCGTCATAATAGTTGACCAACTGCCCTGCGCTGGCCAGATAACATACTGCCCCCGGATACCCCAGTTCCGACAGGGTGCTTAAATCAATATACGCCGAGTCCGGCACCACCCCCGCCCTGGAATCTCCACAAATGCCTGCCCCTACCCACAGACAGGCCAGCAGCGCCACAAACCATTGATTTGACCGTTTGTTCATTGTTGAGCCTTTCGTAAAAGGAAATCCATCTCATCTTCTGACAAGGAATTTGTATTTATTCCGGGGAGGAAGCCGCTTCGGCAATTTTCCGGGGGAGAAATTGCAGCGTGAAGGCCGTGCCCCGGCTGGCATCCAGTTTGATTTCCGCCCCCAGTTGGTGGGCCAGGGAGAGGACCAGATTCAAGCCGAAAGATTTTAGACTTTTTAGATAAAATCCTTTGGGGATCCCCACGCCGTCATCCGCCAGGACCATTGTAATCAGACCTTGCTTTTGGCTGAGGTGAATCTGGATTTGACCGGAACGCTGTTCCGGAAAGGCATACTGGAGGGCATTCGACAACAACTCGTTCAGAATCATCCCGAAACAAATGGCCTGATCTACGGGAACCGAAACCGGATGCAACTGGAATTGTAACCGGATTTGACCGAGGGAGGCAGGGAACGATTGAAAAATATCCCCGGCCAGTTCGCGGAGAAAGGCGGACAGTTCCACCTCATCCAGGTCGCGGGCCTGATACAGCCGGTCGTGAATCAGGGCCACGGTTTTTACCCGCTGCCGGCAGTCTGCCAGAATCCGGGCCGGATCGGCCTGCCGGGAATATTCCTCCGGCCAGTGCAGGAGGTTGCCGATCATTTCCAGATGATTTTTTACCCGGTGATGCAATTCCCGCAGCAGGATTTCTTTTTCCGCCAGGGAGGCATGCAGTTTCTTTTCCATTTCCTTGCGCTGGGTAAAGTCCCGGATAATCGTGATGACGCGGGAAACCGCGCCGTCCCTGCGAACCGGTATCTTGCGGGTTTCGCTGTAGATGATATTTCCGTACACCTCGTTGCATTCTTCCGTAATCAGGATTTGTCCCGTCCGGAATACCTGTTCATATTCGCTCCGCACGGTTTGCGGCAGAAAAGGAAATACCTCGAATAACGGGCGGCCGAGGACCGGGCGGCCCTTCCGATTTTTTTTCAGCCAATCCTGCAAAGATTGATTGACCAGAAGCAGACGGCAGTCGGCATCCACCACATGGATATAATCGTGAATCGAGTCAATCGTGCTGCGATACTGCAATTCCGACTGCCGCAGAGCTTCTTCGGCATTTTTCCGTTCGGTGATGTCCAGCAGCGAAAGGCAGGCCTTCCCGAAGGATGATTCGTAACCGGGGGCAAGCACCATCCGAAAGACCACGTGTTTCTCCTGTCCCTGGCGATTGCAAAACATCCATTCACTTTCGTATTCCCTCCGGCCTTCGGCCAGGCAGGCAAGAACTTCCTGAAACAGAGGATAGGTATCGGGCGGAAAAAAAATATCGATATGGTCCTGGAACTCCCCCACCGTATCGATCCCGACCAGGGACAAAAATCTCCGGTTGGCGGAAACCGTTTTCATTTTTCCGATGCAGGCTCTCAGCGACTGCGGATGGGTAGCAAAATAAGCCCGGAAATCCGTAATGCCTTGCGTCTGCAAGGCCGCCAGATACTGTTGGACCCCGGAAAGGTCTTCTTCACACAGCGCCAGGGGGAAATCCCAGAAGGTGCTATTTTCCAAGGTACTCACGGTTCGCTGCTTTGCCGGTAGAAAAATCCCAGACTAATGACTACCAGGGAGGACCCCAGGAGCATGAGGGCGGATTTGGTGGCCGGTTTTTCGCAAAGCCGCTGGGCCATTTTTTCGTACAGCCCGGGTTCCCAGGACTGTTCCATCTGGTCCATTTCCGACAGAGCCGCCTCCAGCTTCGGACAGGAATCCGGCAGGGCAACGGCCTGGGCGGCTGAGGCGGCCGCGGGGACATAATTAAGTTTATCAATGGCGAGCCGCTCGATGACATAGGGATTATCCGCATTGTCCAGCAGGGCCTGCTGCTGGTCCTGAATCTGACGGCACAATTCGACCCGGCGCCGTTGGGCGCCGATGATTCTGCTATCGGCATAATAGCTGACCAGCGGTTCAGCCAGCAGGGATATGCCGATAGCACCCATGCCCACGGTGGACAAAACCAGAAAACACAGAAACCGGATCATATGGTCCATTCTGCTCAAGCGCCTGGTTTGGTATGAATCATTCGCCATAGAGAAAAAAATTCCAACTTCTTAGCGTTTCCAGATGGCTGCGCCATAGACGGCCTGCTTGCCCAGATCTTCTTCGATCCGCAGCAACTGGTTATATTTGCAGATGCGATCCGTGCGGCACAGGGAACCGGTCTTAATCTGGCCGGCGCCGCTGGCCACGGCCACGTCGGCAATAGTGGAGTCTTCGGTCTCGCCGCTGCGGTGGCTGACCACCGCCGTCCAGCCGTTGCGCTGCGCCATCCGAATCGCCGCGAAGGTCTCCGTTAAGGTCCCGATCTGGTTGAGTTTAATGAGAATCGAATTGGCGGAATTTTCCTGAATGCCCTTTTCCAGCCGTTTGGTATTGGTTACAAAGAGGTCATCGCCCACCAATTGTACTTTATCGCCGATGGTCGCGGTGAGTTTCTTCCAGCCGGCCCAGTCATCTTCGGCCAGCCCGTCTTCAATGCTGACGATCGGATACTTTTTGCTCCAGTTGGCCCAATACTTTACCATTTCCTCGCTGGAGACTTTCTTCTTGGGGGCGGATTTGAAGAAAAAGTAGCCGTTTTTGGCCTTGTCGTACATTTCCGAACTGGCCGGGTCCAGGGCGATGCAAATCTGCTTGCCTGCCTTGTAGCCCGCCGCCTTGATTGCCTCGATGATGACCTCCAGGGCTTCTTCGTTGCTCTTCAAATTTGGGGCAAAACCACCTTCATCACCCACCGCGGTATTATAGCCTTTTTTCGCCAGCACTTTCTTGAGGGAGTGAAAGGTTTCCGCACCCATCCGCAGGGCTTCGGCAAAGGTTTTCGCCCCGACCGGCATAATCATAAATTCCTGGAAATCGACGTTGTTATCGGCATGTTTGCCGCCGTTGAGGATATTCATCATGGGAACCGGCAGGATGGAGGCGTTGCTGCCGCCCAGGTAGCGGTAGAGGGGCAGGTTGCAGTGGTCGGCGGCTGCCTTGGCGACGGCCAGGGAGACGCCCAGGATGGCATTGGCGCCGAGTTTGGATTTATTGGCGGAGCCGTCCATCTCAATCATCAGGTTATCGATCCCCTCCTGGTCGCGGGCATCCAGGCCCAGAACGGCTGGGGCAATCGTGCGGTTGACGTTGCGTACCGCTTTGGTAACTCCTTTGCCCAGATACCGTTTCGGATCACCGTCCCGAAGCTCCACCGCTTCGTGGATACCGGTGCTGGCCCCGGAGGGAACCGCCGCCCGGCCAAACGAGCCATCATCCAAAATCACATCTACTTCCACGGTAGGATTACCACGACTGTCAAGAATTTCCCGCGCCATCACATCAGAGATCGTACTAAACATGCTTCTTTTTCCTTTACCTTAACAAAACCATACACACTCATTAGTTATCGGCTGTTGGCCGCCATTCTCTGCATAAAAGTAAAAAACGAGTATATGCAAGAGAATACTTGATTGGACAACAATATACCGGGATAATACGGAAATGGAAGTGGTAATGTGAAATAAACTTAGGAAAACTATCATAATGAATATACCGTTAACTCGTTATGGTCTGCGGGAATTGATTTTATTCCCGATGATTTTTATTCTTTTGGCTGTGGTTTTTTATGTGGTGCTGCCCGGTTGGCGGCCCTGGCCGCAACTGCTTGCGTTTGTGTTAATTATATCTGTATGTGCTTTCTTCCGGGACCCGCTGCGGCAAGTGCCGCAGGAAAAGAATATTCTGCTGGCGCCGGCGGATGGGAAGATCACGGATATTATTGAGATGGAGGAGACGGAGTATATCAAGGGTCGGGCGCGGCGGATTGGGATTTTCCTAAGTGTATTGGATGTCCATATTAACAGAGCGCCATGTGAAGGGAAGGTGGAGTATATCCAGGAGAGGGAGGGGAAGTGTTTGAATGCGATGCGGGCGGCGGCGGCGTCGGAGCAGAATCAATCTAACACGTTGGGAATGCTGTGTTTAGGTCATCCGGTGGGGAAAGTGATGGTCAAACAGATTACCGGGGCGATTGCGCGGCGGATTGTATGTGCTTGTCGGACAGGCAGTAAGCTGGAGGCGGGGGAGCGGTTCGGGATGATCAAATTCGGGTCGCGGACGGAGCTGTTTTTCCCGGTTGATTCCCGGGCCAGCATACAAGTCAAGGCAGGAGATACAGTTAGAGCCGGTCAAACGGTTTTGGTGCGTTATAAGTGACCATGATCAAACTGTAATAAACCATAGCAAAAGTGCAGTAAAAGACGAAAAAAATGGATAAAAACAGCATAAAAGTTGATAAAAAAGAGCGGAAACACAGACGCCGGCTACGTCGCATCGCGGTGCTGCCCTCGCTGGTGACTTTGATGAACGCGGTGTGCGGATTTGCCTCGATTCATTTTGCTGCGCGGGGGATGAACAACCCGGATGCCTTGTGGTGGCAGAAGCCGGAGTTGACGTTTTTTGCGGCGTCGGCTTGGATGATATTTTTCGCGATGCTGGCGGATGCGGCGGACGGGTTTGTGGCGCGGATGGCGCGGAGTACGAGCAGTTTCGGGGGCCAGTTGGATTCGCTGGCGGATGTGGTCAGTTTTGGGGTGGCCCCAGCTTTTTTGATGCTGCGGATTGTGGAAAGCACTCTTTCCAGCGTCTTCAGCCCGGCCAGCCCGGCCTTCGGATCGCTGCCGGGTCGATTTTTGTGGCTGATCGCGGCGTTGTATCTGTGTTGTGCGGCTTTGCGGCTGGCCCGGTTTAATGTGGAAAACACGGAGGATTCGGACCATAAGAGTTTCAGCGGGCTGCCCTCGCCGGCGGCGGCGGGTCTGATCGCAGCCCTGGTTTTGCTATTCAGCGACCTATGCCGGGAGCTGCAATCCG
>JAKQBU010000576.1 GCA_029573975.1 Planctomycetota bacterium | reverse complement strand
CTTCCGATCTCTGTGCGGCAACATATGAGCAGCCCGGGCGCCGAAACGCCTGAACCAAACCCGCGCTCTTCTGCGGATCATCATACTGCCAGGCCATCCAGAGATCATTCGCAGTGGTATAAGTACTGAGCGGCCAAAAATCAGCGAAGAAGTAATCGGCTACGCTGCGCCACTCCTGCATGGCTTTTCGGGCCGCGGCTTCATCAAAGCTGTCTTTGCGAACATCCCAGTTGCATTGCACGAAGGGCGCCATGCTGCTGCGGAAATAATAGGGATCGAACTTCTCGTAATTGGTGTGGTCAAAGAAGGGCAGCCACATCCCAAAACCATAGGTGCAGCACTGATATCCTTCCGGATGGTTTTCCAGATCGGTCGGAAGAATCGGGATAGCCCGCCGCATCGTTTCCAGATCGTCCCGCCGGCCGCCACTGGCACAGGAATCGATCATCATCCCCGGATGGCGGCGCTGCAGCTCATCCAGATACCACAAAAAGTTGGTAACATATTGAATCTCGGTAATCCCCTGCCGGTCCGGCGCATCATTGTTTCGCCAAAAACTCAGAGGATCGATATTAAAATCGGTCCGATACAATTCAATCTTTTCTTCAGTCAGGATTTTGTCCACGCGATCCACCACCCAGCGGGCCACTTCCGGCTCATTCAATTTAATCAGGCCGCCGTTGGCGCCGCCAAAGATCCATTCCGGATGATTTTCGGTCAGCCAGGTGCCCGGATGCACTCGTTCCATCTCGAACCAGACAATCGTCTGAGCACCATACTTTCTAGCGGTATCGGTAATCGGCTTGATGCCGTCCGGAAAACGCACCGGGTCCGGTATCCAGGTACCCGTCACCGGCCAACTGCCGCCCGGATACCAGCCTGCATCCATCCACCAGTAATCCAGCTTCAATCCTTTCTTCGCATATAAATTGATAAATTCGATATCCCCTGCCTGGGTGCACTGAAAACCATAAAACGCAACCGCCGCCGCTCCGTGTTTGGGCGACAAGGGCTTGCCATAATCTTTAGGGAAATTATGAGCCAGCATCCACTGCCGCCAGATATTCTGGGCACGGAACCAGTCGCCTTTATAAAATTGCAGCACAACCAGCGGGGTACGAACCTCTTCGCCGGGATGGAGGATAAAGTGAGTCAATTCCTGGCCACTTGTTACCTGTAGGCTGAACCCGCCGTCCCGTTTGAACTGCGAAGCCCACTGCCCCGGCCAGCCGAGGGCCAGGATCATCCCTTCTCCCTGCTGGGGGCATTCCAGATTATAATAAGGCCACTGAAAATTGGTCGGACGGCCGCCGGCAGGGGTGAATCCCTTCGATTCGTTCGGCCCCAGCACGACCGTCATCGGTTCGAAACTATCCACCGTACACATATCTCCTTTGTTATAATGCAGAAGAAATTCGCCTTGTGAGCTTCTGTCGAAAGCAGTATCAATGGCCTGGATCTTCTCGAGCATCGGGGTGTCGGCAGCTCCTTCATTTTTGAGATATACCGTCCATTCAACGGTAGGAACATTTTTCCAGACCACTCCCACACAGCGGACCGCCAGATTCGTTTTTGGGTCGGTATAAGTCAGGGTGTGTTCCGTGCGCAATTCATCCAGCATCCGGGAGTTGCGTTCCAGTTTCCAATCGACCAGAAAACCTGCGGAGGGCCGGCCATCATATACAAAGGAAATGAACGGCGACGTATCATAAGGTTTTTTCCCGGCATCGATGAATTTCATTTCATCCAGCCAGAGTTGCTCGCCGTTGGCCAGCGTCACTTTCGCCTGGGCCCAGCAAGACTGATCCGAAGGATTGCCGTCACCGGCATCTGTAATTTCTATCACAAATTCCATCGCGTTTTGTAAATCCACGGTAACAGGCAGCGGTTCCTCATTCCGGTGCACAACCTGCGAACGAAAGGCATTCTCCCCCTTAACCGAAACCGAAAACACTACACTGCCTCCCCCGGTAACATTGGTATCGATCCCGGCCTGGGCGGCAAACGACTTGCCGGCAGAGGGCAGCCGCACCAGGATCTTGCTGGGAGCATGGCAAAACAGCCCCCGCTGATATACCTGATCTTTTATCTTCAGCGGCTTACCCAGATGCTCGTTGCGCAAGACCGGATTAAAATTGGCCAGGATGACCAAACCTGATCCTGACTCCGTTTTGGGTTGGGTCCCCAGAAACTTGGCTGTTACCCACGCATCCCGCTCGCCCAATTCCGCATCGGTCGGACTGACCGCCTCAACCTTTTTGACCCCGCCCACCACCAAACCAATCACAACACCCAGATACAGCAGCGATTTCATAATAACACCTTTCCTACTTGTGTAACGGTATAACTCTGTTTCCGTTCTTGAAATCTTAAGCATGAATCATAAAAAATAAACTTATGCATCAGTAACTGGCAACAACAGTTACTTTTCCTTTTACTCCATTTAATTCGATAATTTCTTTTTTCGTATTATATTTCTTCCAGGATTTGCCATTCACCATTACGCTTTTGATCGGAGCTGCCTTCGGATGGCGAAATCGCACGATAACATTTTTGGCTGGCCTGCGGTCGGGTATCTCAATCGTAGCAGTAATCTTGCCGTTCTCCACGTCCGAGACAATCTCATACGCTAATGTACCGAAAAAGGTTGGAGAGTTCTTGATAGATATTTTTTTACCCTGTTCCAGCCACACGCATGGTGTACCGCGGGCTATCCAAAGAGATGGGCCGTCTTCCATCACCAGCATATTGCGGAAGTTTTCCATGAACCAGCCGGCCGTACCATTGTCAGGAGCTTCACAGTCTCCATAGTTGCCCAAATGGGCGTGTTCCCACAGTTTTCCATTAGCACCCACCATAGCCGCGTACGAATTCATCCAGAAACGCAGGAAATTCGGCACGTCGTCCTGCAACAGGAAGATATTGGCATTGTGGGAGGCTTTGGGTAAGATAATATAGCTTGCCCAAAACCAGGCATCGTCGGTGGGAAACTCCTTTTTCTTCCGCTCTTCCTCCAGTCTTTGTATGACTTTGACAGAGGTTCCCGTTTCTTCGAGGATATGTAGGGTATCGACCATACGAGGATCGGCGGCATCGAGGGCGGAGGAGGTTTCAGCCAGCGGCAGGGCACCAATCCAAAGATCGCATAACGGAAACTGCGGAGCGCCCAATTCCGGACCCATGAGACCGGCGGCATACGCCATTCTGGGAATAAAGCTATGATACTTACCATCCCGTCCCAGACGAACCGGCGACCAGATCGTTTCCTGTTTTACGATCCGTCGGAGGTCTTCGCGAAACGCTTCCGCTTCCTTCTGGTATTTTTCGCCTGCTTTGGGATCCAATTCAGACAAAGCATCGGCGAATCGCTGCAGTCCCTGCAGATCGTAGGCATTGGTCATATAGTACCAGCGATAGTCAGAGGTGGGCCAGAGATAATCACCCAGCATGACCGGCGGCATCAGCCCGGCCACAAATAGTTCGTTTCGATTGGGAATGTTGTTCATGTACTCTTTACGCTGCCGAATAATCCAGTCCGCCGCCGCCTGCAATCGCGGACGTCTTTGTTCGAACCACTCGGTATCACCGGTAAGAAAATAGCGATTTCCCATGGCAAACAGGAGCTTTCCCGTTGAGGCATGGGTGCTATCGTGGGCAAAACCCATATCATGTATCATACCCGAGGCCCACTCCAGCGAACCATCCCCGTCCGAATAATCGCCGTCCGATTTGACGCCGGGTGACTGAAGAAAATGATCATAGACCTTATCTGCTTCGTCGTGCAGTCCGATCAGTTCCATGTCATAAGCCACGCGACCCACTTCAATGGCAATTCCGCCCCACATGTGTTTGCCGCGCAACTGATCGGTCCCGGCTCGCCAGGCATCCGTCCAGCGCGGATCCGGTAATTGTACCTGCATCGGGGGATCATCAACTTTGGGAAACGGCGGTACGGCCGTACCTTCCGGACAGGTCCATAACCGTACTTCCTGCATAACTTCGTCCCAGGAAGCGACCTCGCGATGTTCACGAATTTGCTGGCAAATACTTTTGCGATTCTGCGTTTTCAATTCCGTGACAAATTGACGAGCGGTTTTACCGCCACCGGCCTGGGTTATGAAAACGCCGTGTTCGGGAATCCAGATCGGGCCCCTCTCCAGATCGGAGATACGAAACGTGAAACCGGAGTCTTTTGTCCATATGGTCATTCGACTGCCCAGGGCCGGACGGCCGCTGTGGGCATATAGCTTGCGGCTAAACTCGACCTCCCAGTCTAAACCATGGTCATAAACGTTCCATTCAGGGGCGCCGTCGGGGGCATAGAGCACAGACACGACAATCCCGCATCGGGCATCCCGGCTGCCCCCAGACTTCCAGGAATGCGTACCTTTCATTTTGGTTTTCTTGTCTTCTGTCAGAGGCGCGATAGAACCGACCATAGCAACAAAGCCTTCTATCCGACCGTCAAAACAAGTATTTTCTTGGCCTGGTTGAAACCCCCATTCGATTTCCAGGTCCATCCGTTTCCAGCCGCCCATCTCCGGGCTGATCACCCGGACCTCCGGCACCACAGATTGCAGGGCGGGGCCGCCTTTATCCTGTTTATAGAAAACCACCACCATTTCTGTACCCGTATCGACGGGTATGCTGTGGGACAACTTCATCTTTCCTATGGGCCCGCTTTTATACGTCCAGGTACGCCTATCAGCGGATATTTCCGGCTCGCGTAAAATCTTATCCTGGGTCCAGCCCAGCCATCCGTACGAGGTAGGATACTCCCGCACTTCCACCGATTCCGGCGCTGGAACCTCAATTCCGGCAGGCCATTGAAGCTCGACCCGATAGGTAGAAAGCAATCCCGTCCAGAGAACGGCTGTCAGAAGCTGACCATCCGGTGCGGGCAGCAGCGGCTCCTCCGCGGCAACCCCGGCAATCGTCTTATAAGGGCCGCTCTCCGGATCCAGCTTGTCCAGCTCGGAAGAAAGTGTCCGATAGACGGTATCCAACCGCTCCAGTCGCCGGGGAATAAAATACGCCTCCGCTTTTTCCTGTACGTCTCTATCCGCACGCCAGGTGTATCCCCAGGGCGCAATATCAACCGGCTGGCCGATATGCTGGTTCAGTTGGGACGGGATTATATTGGATGAGGAATCGTTTTTCCCCATCGTACACGACACACCCATTAACATCATTGACATGGCCAAGACTGCCACACTTACGACATACAAATTATGCCTGCCCATGTTTTTCCTTTCAATATATTTCTCTACATCTGCATTTTTCAATCACGCTTCCATTCTATATCAAAGTATGAATACAACTAATAGGAACCGGCCAGAATGGTCAATTTCCCCAATCCTTCCGGTCCCATGCTCTGATACCCGCCGTCAATCGGAAGGTCCGTAGCGGTTATGAAGGATGCATCGTCGCTCAACAGAAACAAGGTTGGACCGGCACACTCAACCGGTTCCCCGCACCGTTCCAGCATATGAAACTGTCCCCATAGTATCACCCACTTGTCCCGGCCCCCGCCGCCGATGTCCGCCGCTTTGTACAGCTCCCGTGTCAGAATCCAGCCGGGACTGACACTGTTGACGCGAATACGATAGCGGGCCAGATCCAGGGCCATATTCCGCGTCAGGGTGTGAACAGCCCCCTTGGCCGCATTATAGGTCCACCGGTTCGGCTGGGCCTGAAAGGCGGCAATGCTGGACATGTTGACAATCGCCCCGCCCCCTTCCCTTTTCATCGGCTCCACCACCTGCTGCACCATCCGGGCGTAAGCGATCGGCCCCACCCGAAATGATCTTTCCCAGTCTTGGGTTGTGGCATTCAAACCCTTGGCGATAAAAGAAAAGGCGTTGTTCACCAGATAATTTACCTTGTGGAATCGCGCCAGGGTTTCCTCCACCAGTTTCCGGCAGAATTCTTCCTCCGCCATATCCCCCTGGTAAAACAGCACCGGAAAACCCTGGTCCGTCAATTCCCGGGCAGTAGCCAGACCGGCATCACTGATCCCGGAGAAACTCACAGCCGCCCCTTCCTTGCACAGTTCTTCCACAATCGACCGGCCGATCCCCGCCGAGCCGCCGGTCACAATCGCCACTTTTCCCTGAAAACGATTCGGAATATATTTTCTTAGTATCATTTGATAGTCAACTTGTTATGGCCTAAACTTCATTCATTCACTTTTTTATAGACTATTAAAACGGCCCCAGGTTTTTCCGAAATGTTTACTAATACCCCCTGTTCCATCATTTCCCGGCCTGTCATTTCTACCGGCTGTTCCGTATCCAAATCCGTAACCGCATAGCGAGCTTCCGGTTCCAGCCCCCGCAGTTTATGCTGAGCGGTTATGAAGGGACACTCCGGCCGCCGAAACGCCTGAATCATACCGGCGTCCCAATCGGGACGATGAAACTGCCAGGCCATCCAGTGATCCATGTCGATACTATATCTGGTCAGCGGATGGAAGTCACCAAAGTAATAATCCACCACCGCCCGCCACTGCTGCAAAAATTTCTTTGCCAGTGCAAAATTAAAATCCGGTTTCCGAACGTCCCAATTCCGCTGCACAAACGGAGCGATGGCGCTGCGGAAAACGTATGGACTTTCGTTCCAGTTGTGAGCACCATTGCAGTAGGGAAGCCACAAATTGTAACAATAGGAATGGCATTGATTGCCCTCCGGATGGCATTCAAAATCGGTTCGCAACAGAGGCACCGCCCGTCGCATTGTTTCCAGATCATTGCGCCGACCGCCACTGGCGCAGGAATCGATCAGCATCCCCGGATGGCGGCGGCGCAGTTCATCCCAATAGGAAAGATACCCTTCGATGTAACGTATTTCGGTAATCCCCTGCCGGTCCTCCGCATCATTGCTACGCCAGTATCCCAGCGGATCGATATTAAAGTCCGAACGATAAAAATCGATTCCCTCATCCGCAATCATCTTGTCGATGTGATTGGTAATCCACGCAGCCACTTCCGACTCATTCATCTTCAGCAATCCACCCCCGGCGCCGCCGAAAATCCATTCCGGATGATTTTTGGTTAACCAGGTATCCGGGTGCACCCGTTCCACCTCAAACCAGACGAGCAGTTCCAGGCCCTTGGCGTGACAGTGGTCAGAGATGGCCTTGATGCCGCCAGGAAACCGTTTCCGGTCCACTTCCCATGTGCCGACCTTCGGCCAGCCGACCGGCTCGCACACATACCAGCCCGCATCCATCCACCAGTAGTCGAGTTGGATGTCTTTTTCCAGGAAACGATTGATAAACTTGATGTCCCCGGCCTGATTGCAGATGAAACCGTAGTACTGCACGCTGGCTGCACCCACCTTTGGGCTCAGAGGCTTGCCGTGATCTTTCGGAAAATTATGATCGAACATAAACCGCCGCCAGATATTCTGCGCCCGTATCCAGTCGCCCTGGTAAAATTGCAGCAGAATCAGCGGCGTACGGATTTCTTCCCCGGCATGCAGCTTTAAATGCGTCAATTCCTGCCCCCCCACTACCCGCAGACCGCTGCCCGCATCCCGGATAAATTGCGATGCCCATTGCCCCGGCCAGCCGATTACGATAATAATCCCCTCTCCCTGCTGGGGACATTCCAGATTATAGTAAGGCCACTCAAAATTGCTCGGGCGGCCGCCCGCCGGGACAAACTTCTTTGTTTCATTCGGCTTTAGAATGGTCTGCAAAGGCTCAAAACTGTCAATCGTGCACATATCCCCCTTGTGATGATGCAGTAAAAATTCTCCCGCCGATCTGCGCTCGAAGGTTGTGTCCAGGGCTTGAATCGATTCCAGAATCGGGGTATCTGCCGTCCCCTCATTCTTGAAATACACCGTCCATTCCACCGTCGGATAATCCTTCCACACCACCCCCACGCAGCGGACCGCCAGTTTCGTCTTCGGGTCCGTATAAGTCAGGGTATATTCTGTCCGGTTGGCATCCAAAACTCTGGAACTTCGCTCCTGCTTCCATTCCTCCAAATATTCCGTAGAAGGTTTCCCGTTATAAACAAATGATAGAAACGGATCCGGGCTGTATCCTTTTTTCTGTCCTTCGATTATATTCATCTCATCCAGCCGAATTTCCTTGCCGCTGGCCAGAATAACCCCGGCATCCGCCCAGCACGATTGATCAAATGGATTCCCATCTCCGGCATCCGATACTTCGAGAGTAAATTCCTTCGCCCCTTTCAAATCCACCTCCACCGGCACCGCCGGCATGCCCTCGCGCATCACCTCGGAACCAAACACCTTCTCCCCCTGGACGAACACCAGAAAAGACACGCTCCCTTGTCCGCCTGCTCCGGCATGGTTGCTGTCGATCCCCGCCCTGGCGCGGAAAGCCTTGCCCGCCGACGGCAGCCGCACTAGGATCCTGCTGGGCGCATGACAAAACAAACCGTGCTCAAACACCTGGTCTTTAATTTTCAAAGGTTTGCCCGTATGCTGATTTTTCTGCACCGGATCATGGTTGGCAAGAATAACCAGCCCCGCTTTCTGCGGCATTTCCTTTGGGGAATCCCCAAACTTGGCCGCTACCCAGGCATCCCGCTCGGCAAATTCTTCCGCATTTGGGCTGACCGCAAAAAGACATGCAGAAATACAATATACAAAAAAAACGAATCCAAAAAAGCAGGTATGGAATCTCATTACTAATCCTTTCGCCGGATTTCCCCCTCCTAAAGTTTTTCCTTATTATTCTTTTCTTGTCACAATGGCAATTTTCTGCCACGGACTCGAGAAACAGCCGGACTGGCTGGAATGGGTACCAGCCAGTCCGACCTTACATCATCTTCATTCGCTGAAAACCTACACTCCATCTTCTGCAGGTTCTCAATTACCATCAAACTACAGTGTTTCTACTTTGTACCCAAACATTACTCGGAACAAGCCTCGTTATTCTCATCGTTACAAAGCAGCCATTGCCCGGCAAACAATGCAAAGTCAGCCAGATCGACATAACAGTCAGAGTTCAAATCCATCTCCAGAACGGTTACACAATAGGGTTCCATTTCGCCAGGCGGTTCCGGCAGCGTATCCGGATCCGGCAGATTCTCTGGGTCAATCTTGTGGGTGTAGTAATACCACACTTCATTGTCAGTCAAAGCATGATTCCAAACGGCAAGCTCGTCCACGTAGGCGTTCATCCCCAGTGAATAGTTACCCCACTCGCCGATTCTTTTGGCCCGATATATATTTTTAATAGCAAGGGCACCGTTGGGAGGGGTAATATCGAGGTCTAATCGTCCATTGATGTACGTCTTCCAATTTTGACCGTCTCTGGCAACCACAATATGGTTCCATTCACCCAGTTTTAACGCCCGTTGACCAACTCCGGAATTGTCGGCGGCAGGATTATCACATTGAATCATATCCCAGCCGGCTCCTCCTTCGGAGGCAGCCCAGAGAGCCACATTCCTGGTAGACTTAAAATCAAACATCATACCAAACCATAAATCGCGTGTGGCACTGAAAATAGACTGTGTCCCCTCCGTCTTAGGTTTGAACCATATTTGCAGAGAGAAATCCCTGTCAGACCAATCCCAGGCATCGTCAGAATG
>JAKQBU010000530.1 GCA_029573975.1 Planctomycetota bacterium | reverse complement strand
GTACTGATGCTGGCAGGGGAAAACCCTGCGGAGGAAACGAAAAAAGAAATGGCGGCACCCTCGGCAGTTCAGCAAATGAAAGAGGCCATCCTCAAAAAAAACATTTTTTCTCCCGCCCGGTTTGTACGTCCCACTCTGATAACAGAACCCACGGAAATTCCGCCGGGTCCCTCGGTGGATACCGGTCCCAAAGAACTGGAAAAGCCTTTTGTCGTTGTGGGAATTACCTATCTGCCGGAGGAGCGATGGGCCTATTTGTCCTTTATCAAAGAACAGGGATTACGCCGCAAAGTCGTCAGCGGTGATGTGATCGAAACCATCACGGTGAAGGAGATTATGCCAACCTATCTGGTATGTGACTATGCGGGTAAAGAAGTGCGAATCACCCAGGGAGAGAGCAGCAGCGATGCATACCGCAGAGTAAAGGGAATTTTAGGCGGAGAGTACAGCCTGATTGGAACTACGGATACGGCGGCCCAGATTCTGATCAAAGGCGAAACCCGGCCGCGCTGGTTTTATGTGGGAAACATGCTGGGCAACGCCCAGGTAGTAGAGATTCAGCCGGGACGGGTCATTTTGATCGACCAGTATGGGGAGAAAAAAACTCTGGAATAAAACCAGGAAAACGGTTTTCAGTGTATGATAAATAGATTTTTTAAATTTTATTTTCTTGGTTTAGTGCTGTTAGGGCTGCCGGGCTGTCAATCGCAAAACCGGCCGGACCATCGTACCGTCAGACTGGAACCGATTGCACCAATGCCCCTCTCGAACCAACTTTCAGAAACCCAACCGGCCTTCTCCAGCTTGAAGGATTCTTGTTCCGAAGCAGCATTAAATCAGGGGCCGGATTTCCCGGTCACGGAACTGCTGCTGGTATATAGTAACACCGGCCGCGATTTCCAGGCTCCTGACGGCATGGATGGGTATCTGCTGCGGGTCATTCCGATCAATCGAAATTATCAGCTCACCCGCATCGACGGCAGTCTGTCCGTCTTTTTATACGAAGAACGTTCTCTTGCCGAAGACAACGAAGCCCTTTTGCCGATTCGCTTCTGGCAGATTCCTTCGGTCGATCTGAATCATTATTGGCTAAAAACCTCGATGCTGGCTGGTTATACCTTGCCGCTGGCCTGGAACAGCCCGCCGCCCGCCGGTACCGGCCGGTTTATTTTTCTGGTCCAATTTCGGTATGAAATACAACAGGAACATTACCTGATATGCAATACCCTGACTTTTCAGGATTTGTTGATAACCAGAACATCCAAGCCATAACCTCCGGCTTGAGTCTAAAATCATCAGATAAAGGAATGAAAAAATGCGAACAACTGGAATCAAAACCAAAAATAGAAAACACCTGTACTGTGTGAGTTTGGCCGTCGGATGGGCGGTTGCGGTTGCTTTCGGTTCTCCCGTTTATGGGCAGGCCGCTGCTCCCGCCCCGGCCGCCGCTTCTGCTCCGGCGCCTGCTCCGGAGAAAAACGATCCGAAACCGGCTACCGCCGCCCCGGCCAAAGATGCCGCTGCACCAGCGGCGGAAGTTCCTTCCGTATCCGCCAGCCTGTTTTACCGGAATGTCGATCCCAAACTTTTGTTTCAGATTCTCACCGAGTTGTATCACGTACAGTTTGTGAATACCGATCCCGTTACCGGGCCGTTGACGCTCATCAGCAAAGAGAAGGAAATGGTCGATGTCGATGGGATGCTGCTTTTACTGAATGAAGTGTTGAGTGACCAGAATAAAGCGGCTCGCCGGGAAGGCCCGATTATCCGAATTGTACAGATTCAGGATACCGAACGGAGATGGATTCCGCTGCAATATGCCGAGCCGGCCAAAGTAGTGGAATTTCTGAAAGATTTATATCTGCCCCAGCCCGACACCAAGCCGGAGGAAACCGCCCGGAAGGCCAGTACGATCAAAGTACATCCGGAACTGCCCCGCATTATGGTGGTCGGTCCCAAGGAAGTGCTGGATGAAATTGAGAAACTGGTCCAGGAAGAACTGGATAAAAAGCCGGTAGAGCCGGAAAAAACCGCCGAGCCGGCGGCGCCGCAGCCGGAGCAGCCACCCCTACTGCGGAAATTTTATGGGCTGGATTATATGGATGCCGCGGAATTCCAGCAGCTTTTGCAAAAGGATGAAACCCTGAAGGGCCGTTTCACTTCCGCCGTGGCGCAGAATACCGTGATCGTGTTCAGCCGGGAAAAAGAAGTTTTTGATGTGATCCAGGAAATCAAGAAAGCCTTTGACGTGGATCGCATGGAAATTCGTTACCTACCGCTGAAAATTGCAGATTCTGAAGATGTGGCAAATTTATTAAAGGCGGTTTATCCGCCGGAAACCACCCCCGAACAGACCCTGCCAACCGAGCTTCAGCAGATCCGCAGAGAACGAAATCTCGCCCTGGATGAAGAAGAAGCCATGCCCGTCGATCAAGCTCGGCAGGCCCTGGAGCGGGCGGGCATCGTGGAACCGGCGCTGGACCAGCTTTTAAGCCAAGCTATTACGGTGATTGCCGCCGGAGAACTGAATATCATCCCGGACAAATCCCGGAATGCCCTGCTGATTCGAACCTTCTCCCGTAATTTCCCCAAAATCATCGAACTCATTGAAAAACTGGATGTTCCCCGCAAGCAGGTGCTGATCGATGTTTTTATTACGGAAGTAACGCTGGATGACTCGAAGGAACTGGGAGTGGATTTTACCTATTTGCACAATGAAGGTCAGAACACCTTGCGGCAGAGATTTCCCGATACCACCAGTTTAGCCTCCGGCGGTCTGAGTTATACTTTAATCAGTGATAACATTACCGCGTATATCCGTGCCCTGCAGGAATCGGGCAAATTGGATACGATTTCTCGTCCGCAAATCCTGACCAAGGATAATTCCCCTGCCGAATTGAAGCTAGGCCGGGACGTTCCGCAGGTCACGGCCACCAATGTCAGCACCGCCGGTGCGGTCAATAGCTCCGTTACCTATATCCCCGTCCAAACCCAATTGATTGTAACCCCACAGATTCATCCGGATAATTATGTGACGTTAAACCT
Source organism: Planctomycetota bacterium (assembly GCA_029573975.1). Next base: position 5,770 of record JAKQBU010000530.1, on the reverse strand, counting down.
GGAACAGAAGATTGATGATGTCAGTACGGAAACGTTTCAGATATCGGAAGACTTTAATCCTCAGGTCCTGATCCGCCGCAGCGCCAAAACCATTTTGAGCGTGAAAGACGGCCAGACGGTATGCCTGGGTGGATTTGTGGGTGATAGTATCAAAGAGAACAAATCCCAGGTCCCCTTCCTGGGTGATATTCCTCTGTTGGGATATCTGTTTCAATATTCCAAAAAAGAGACTACCAAAACCGAACTGATTCTGTTCATCACCCCCCATATTCTGGAAACCCCCGCGGAAATGCTGCGAATGACCAATACCATGCGCCGAATGAGTAATGCCAGCCAGATGGATGATCGTGATTCGGATATTCTGGAACCGCAGCGTGATTTACGCTATCCGCCCTACCGAATGCCTTTGGAAGAAATGGAATTGCCGGAAGCAATTCCGCTGGAAACGGTAGTACCCGAAACAGAGAAAGAACCACAGGATCCTGCACCCGCGCCAGCCCCAACCCCTGCTCCAGCTCCGGCCCCGGCGTCAGAACCTGCACCGGCGCCTGCTGCCGCTCCGGAACCCGCACCTGCTCCAGCCCCAGCTCCCGCACCGGAACCTGCACCAGCACCTGCACCGGCGCCAGCCCCCGAACCCGCACCTGCCCCAGCGCCAACACCAGCGCCGGCTCAGCAATAAATGGTACCAATGGCATGATACCGCGGTTCACCTGTTTATGGAACCGGCGGCTTGGCTTTAGGATTGGTTGCGGATGTTTTTTTGCCGCTGAAATTCCGCAGCGCCTCTTCCAGGGAAGGAAAGGCGATCGGTTCTACCTTCGGTTCGTTAAAGGTGCCCGTAACGTGGACTTGTGCGATTTCCGGCTGAATGGCACTCAAAAAACTCGATACAATTGGGATCTTCGGCCAATCATGCGGGCTGTCCGCCTCGAATACCAGTTCCAACTGGCTGTTGGGATCGGTCATGAAACCCCTGCCGTTTAATTGTACCGCACTGCCGCGTAAAGAAATCGCATCGAATCGGATTTTGTCTTCCACCATATCGCCGGAAATCGTAGCCTGATTAAAAGCGCCTTCTCTGGGGATGGAAAGGTTGAGAACATATAAAATCTGGGCAGCAATGGGTAATTCGCCCAGAACGGCGTCTTTCACGTCAAATAAAAACCGGCCTTCCCGCTGCGGGGGATCGTAGGTCCGATTCAAGCTGAGCCAGCCGTTACCGCGGCCGCGCAGATCTTTCCGTTGGGAAGGATCGCGGGGTTCCGCCTGAATCACGGTAGCCAAATCGAATTCATTGAACAGCAGTTCCACGGTATATCCCGCTTTTCCCGGATCCAGAAACGCCCTGGCATCGCCTCCCACCCGGCCGTCGCAGAACGTGCCGCTGATATCCGAGATCCATAAGGTTTGATCCGCTCCGTCATATTTGATTTGGGAAGTCAGATTTTTGACCGGTCGATTGCGAATCAACATATGATCTGTCTGGGCCTTGCCGGTAATTTGAAAATTCCGGGTTTGGTTGTTGTAATAGGCTTCCCCCTGAATTCGGCCGTTTATTTCCTGGGTCGGCACTGGACGCGTAACCCTGCCGTTTTGCAGAGCCAGGTCACCCTGAAAACCCCAAATTCCTGCAGCATCCCCCTCGCGGTGATGATGGATTTCCAGATGGGCTGACATTTTCCCCTGCAGGTCCAGATATTCGCAAAACGTCTGGGAAGCAGGCGGCAGACTGGCCAGCAAAGAAGAACTGATTTCCGCATTTTCCACCTGTACATGCAACTGATAATTCTGCTGCTGATCCTGAGATGCCAGGCGACCCGACAGATGGACAATCGAATCTCCCTTTACGGATTCCAGCCGTTCAATGGTAATCAAGCCCGGCCGGATATCGATTTGCCCCTGCACCGCCGGCAAGGGATAATCAAAATTTCGAAAGGTTAAAATCCCCTCCCTCGGCTTGACGGAAATAAAATAATCTGGTTTCGCTCCCGGGGCCGGCCTGGTTAGATCCGCCGAAAGTTCCGCCCATCCCTTCAAATCGCAATTCTCCATCAGCCACAATTGGCTCCCCAGAGCCTGACGAAATTCCTCGTTCAGTTCCAGAGGTTTACCCTGTAAATGCAGTTCATACGTATCATCATTTTTTAGAAATCCCTGCATTTCCATTCGGCTGGCGGCATGGTGGCCCTGGAGCGAGCGGATGGTTAATTGCGAATTAGTAATCTCCCCGGCCGCATCCACCTCGGTTACTTCATAAGGAAATTTCTCATACCGCAAACTTCCTTCGGATAACCGGCCGATTATTTGATATTGAACAGGCAATCCATCAAAAGAATCCTGCCAAAACTTTGCCTGCCCGCTGAGATATCCTTTCAGATGGATCTGCCGGTATCGCTCCCGCTGCCTTCCGCTCAGATAATCACCAAATCCTTCGTCAAGATACAGCTTTTCAAAGGATGCTGCACATTCAAAGGATGGCGGATTTTGCTCCAGATTTCGCGCCGAACCCTGCAACGTCACCTGACCGGTACAAGCCTGCGCCTGGGTAATGGTAAAGTCCGCCCGGTCGCGATTCCAGATGATTTGGCCTTTCATGCCGGTCAGCGGCATGGGGAAATCCTTTCGCCGGGCATTGACATCGACCAGATCAATATTGAGAGTTTCGATATCCTCCCCGTCGGCCTGAGTTTGCCGATGATAACGGGCGTTCACCCGGCCCGTCGGTTCAAACTGGCTCCAGAGATTTTGCTGACTGGCCGACAAGGCCTGATACAGTACGGCATCCACCGGCGTATTTTGGGTTTCAACCAGAACATCATAATCGGAGTGTTCCGAATCCCGCTGCCACCGGGCCTCAATCGAAACCTCGTGTTCCCCCTGCCGGGAGATCAGCGGCCCGATTTTGATCGTATTTTCATCAAAAGTAACCTGACCCTGCAGATTCGGCAATGGATAGGGAAAATGCTGGTAATTGGCAAACGCATCTTTCAACAGAACGACGCCTTTATACGAAAATGGTTCCGCACCTGAATTTTTATCCAGATTCAGTTCCAGATCCATCCGGCCGGTGGGGGAAAAACGGGCCAGCAGTCTCTGCGGGGACCCGGGCAGCAGCTTCACCAGGCGGTGAATTTGCTGTTCGAAGGGACGGGTAGCATCCTCGTAAAATGGATCATCCGGCTGCGGATCATTGGGTTCCAGCCACAAATCCGGCGGAATATGCAAACCGTCTGTCTGTAAAATCATATGGTAGCCGGCATCCGGCGTATATCCATCAATGGTCCCCTTCAGGCAGAGCCGGCATTCCTTACTCAGTTGGCCGGAGAAATTCTCAATGGTAATTGTATCTTGGGTACACACCACCCGGGTTTCCACATTTTGCAGGGGGATTGTGACATCCGGCAGAGCCAGCCGCAGGTTGCCCTGGCTTACCTGGAAAGTAAGAATCTGGCCGATCTGGGGATCATAGCGGCTTTGGGTTTCTACCTGACCGCAGGGCTGACTGATTTCATAAAGCCGCTGCCATTCCTCCATATGAACCGGCCAATGGGCAAAGTCGATCAGTTCCAGCATAAAATTACCGCTGGTCTCCAGCGGCTGCCCGAGAGCCGGGTCAAACGTGCCGCGTAGGGAAAGCTTGCGGACCGCGCCGCGGTCGCTGCTCTGCAGTTCAAAATCATACAAAGGAACGTCTTCGGCCGCCGGAGACATTCGACCCAGCGAGATGGTTTGGGAGGCGGTGCGGGTTTTTTCGCCCCGGAGGATTTCCCAGTACTCCACCGTACTGTCGCGCAGGATCAGGGAAGGGCGCGATGAGGACATATCCGGTTCCTGAATCCTGTTCAGCAATTGCAAATTCAAAAGGTCCTGATCGCGATTGTACCAGATCTGCAAATGGGCATTATTAGCCGTGATTTTCTGCAAGGACAGCCTGCGGCGTATAATACTAAGCGGCTGATGTTCCAGAATCACATCCTGGGCGGCCAGCACCAGATTGTCCGGGGTGTGGGGCCGCCGGGGCAAATACAGCCGCAAACCCTGGATACGAATCGATTGCAGAATCGATAACTGCGCCTGGTCCAGTTCCACTTCCCCGCCGGTGATATTCTGCAGTGCCGTAACCGCGTGAGATCGGATCCGCTCATTCGCTGTGAAATACCAGCATAGGCTCGTTATGGCGGCAATCAGCAGCAGCAGAACCAGGGCGCTGGTGAACCGCCGCCGATGCTGCCGGGGGGAATGGCTGCGGGGATGCCGCGACCGGAAATACCGGAAAAACGTAAATAGGCCGGCAATAGGAGAAAAAAACTTGCTAGGTTTCACAATACCCGGTTTCTTCTTATTATGGCTTTTCCAGAAATACTTTTATTTGTTCCATCAGCACCTCCACGGCATTTTCCGCTGCGGCGGTCGCCACTTTTTTGCCCCGGCAATAGATCATGGCCTTGTCTTTGCCGCCGCACAGGGCAACATCGGCATCTTCCGCCTCGCCGGGTCCGTTGACCACACAGCCCATCACTGCCACCGTTATCGGCCGGTGAATATCCCGCAATGCCTCCTGAACCCGATTGGCCATTCCGATTAAATCAATCTCCGTTCGCCCGCAGGTGGGACAGGCAATCAGCTCCGGCCCGGTTCGTTCCCGCAGGCCCAGGCTGTGCAGAATCTCCCGGCCAACCTCCACTTCCGTAAGCGGATCCCCCGCCAGGGAAACCCGGATCGTGTCGCCGATCCCCTCCGCCAGCAGTGCCCCCAGGGCCGCCGCAGACCGCACAGCGCCGGTTTGCACCGTACCGGCATGAGTCACGCCCAAATGCAGCGGGTAGTCAAATCGCCGGCTGATAGCCCGGTTGACGGCGATACAGCGGGCGGCGTCGTGGCATTTGGCCGACAGGACCAGATTTTCGAATCCGTTATCCTCAAAAATCTGCACATATTCCGCCAACTTTTTGACCATCAGGTCAACCAGATCCTGTTCTCTTTCCTCTTTTTTTCGCCGGGGGTCGATTCGTTCGCGGATGCTGCCCTCATTGACCCCAATCCGAATGGCGGTACCCTTATCCCGGCAGGCGGCAATCACCTCCTCCACCTGCCGGCGGTCCTGAATGTTGCCCGGATTCAGGCGAATTTTATGCACGCCCGCCTCGATAGCCTCCAGCGCCCGGGCATAATGAAAGTGGACATCCGCTATGATAAGTACCGTGACCTGTTTAAGGATTTCCGGCAGTGCGGCCGTATCTTTCGGCGTAGGAACCGCCACCCGTACCAGTTCACAGCCGCGCTCCGCCAGGGACTGAATTTGTGCCACGCAGCGGTCAATTTCGTGCGTAAAGACATTGGTCATGCTCTGGACGGTGATGGGGGCATTTCCCCCGATCTTTAGGGAGCCGACCCGAATGGTACGGGTCGGACGGCGGACTGTTTGGGGCATTTTCATACTCCTATTCATTATTGCTCACCTCAATTACCATAAGTACTTATTAGATAATAGTCAAGAGAACTCATTTTTTGCTTGCTGTTCCAGGTGGGGTTCTCTATCTTACGCTCTTGAATAACTTGCCCGCAGCCGATTCGGGCGGACCGGAAGAACTGGATTTATTGTTCTATTTCCTTGTCTGGATTATGGTTATGAAACTATGGACTTCTTTGGATGACTTTGCCAGATGCGATACCGGCTGCGTTTTGACGATCGGTAATTTTGACGGGGTTCATCTCGGGCATCAGGCGATTATCAAACAGGCAAAAAAAATTGCTCATGAACAGAATC
>JAKQBU010000523.1 GCA_029573975.1 Planctomycetota bacterium | reverse complement strand
AAAAGATGCGGAAAACCTTCTCATTGTCTTCATATCGATTCGGTTCCTTTCTTATCCGGTCAGGAAATGGAAAAGGGCGGTAATTGAAATCATACCGCCCTGTCCGGCTCTTTTACCTTCTGCTCAAACCTCGGCCCTTACGCCTCCTCCACCACCTTCCAGCCGATGGCATCGGCCAGGGCAAAAACCGGCTCCTTCAAATCGCCGTAAAACGTTACGCGGTGCCAGCCCCACTGATCCCACATCGTAAAGAGCTTCTCGATATCCCCGACCGGCTCGGCGGCCAGCTTGGTCCGGCAGGCCCGGTCATCGGGATCGTTGGCGACGGCCTTGCCCTGATGGAAAAGAATTTCCTTCCGGCCCGGGGCGATTTCCAGGGTGGTGGTCATATAGCCCAGCGGCAAGATCGAACGCACCGCCGCCCCCTGCCGGTCCTCTGAATGGGTCAGGATTTCATAGGGGTTGGATTGGCCCTGCGGCCCAAACGGCCGGTTGTGCGAGACACAATGGGCGTAAATAATCTGCCGTTTGGCCGTATCGATCACCGGGTCCGAAATATACCCCGGCCGCCCCTGCGTCAGGGTCGTGAACGCCACCATCGTCGCCGCCGACGGCACATCGCACTCGCACCCGCCTACCAGTCCTTCATTGTTCAATTCATAAAAGCCCAGGCACGGATAGGCATGAATATGGCCGCCGTAAAATCCGCCCAGGCAGTTGATTGTAATTCCATTGGCCTGATGCGCCTGGAGCAGCGCCTTCTCCGCCAGGTACATCGCCGCCGACTCCTCCAGCGTCTGGCGCGACACCCCTTCTATCTTCGCCGCCGACTTCTCCCACCCGTCCGCAATCGCCCTGGCCTGATCCTTGTCGGCCTTGTTCCAGGCCTCGTTCAGCTCCGCAAACGAGACATACTCCAGCGGTATCTCCATAATCGGCTCTGCCGGGCCGGCATTCTGGTCCCGCAGGGCCAGGATCTTCGTCGCCTTGATCTTCTCCTGCCATTCATTCGGCGTCAGGCATTTCACCGGGTCCGGCTGGCAACCCAACCCGCCCGATTTGGCCGTCCCTGCGATCCGCACTGCCCGCACCGCCTCCGCAAAATCCGATACCGTCCCGCCCTTTTTCACCAGCTCAAAACACCGTACCGCGTTTACCAGATCCTTCCTATTGGAAGATGCCATGAAGGCAAAATTCGCCGTCTGCCCCCGCATCAGCCCGGCTGAATACACCAGGAATCCCCCGCTACCGGCAAACTGATAATCCGCATATAGCACCGGTTTGCCAGTAGTCACCATCGTCTGCACCACCGGGTTCCAGCAGTTCATCTGATAAACCAGATAGCCGTCGATAGTTCCAGCCTTGTCTTCCTCGACGATCTTCTGCGCCTGCTCCGCCCCGGCGGCCATCGAGCTTAAAAATTCAAATCCCGGACACCCCTTCGCCAACTCCTTATTGATCCGTTCCATTACCGGGCCGAAATCATAGCCGACATTCGGCCAGTCGGGGCCGGGCTGGACCACATCATGCAGGGCATAGATCACCCGGATGCGTACCTTTTCGGCCGCCTCCGCCGCCCCCAGCCAGTCCGCCCCGCCCAGCAGTCCCGCTGCCCCCGCGCATTTGGCACACCCCGCCAAAAACTGCCGCCGATTCAAACCACACTGGGAACATCCGGAAAAGAAATTTCTAACTTTCATAAGACATTACTCCTTGGACTGGTAATTTTCTATTATCGGATACATGCTATGGTTTATTTTCCCATCCTTTGCCACCCTGTTCAAGTGCAAACTCATGCTTTTTATAAACCACTGATGCAATTATACTTACACCGACAGACCGTTCCGCCCATACGGCAGCGGCAGTCGGCTAGTTGGATTTTTTACCAGAATACGATCACCAGGGCTATGATCAGCAAAGCAAAGATTCCCCACCATAGTATCACGCTGTGATACCAGCGGCGGCCCAGGTCGTCGAAAATATTCAGCTTTTTCCAGTTAATGGTCAGTTGGTCGGTCACCTGGCAGGGTGATGGCGGGCGGGTTAGCAGGCTCACCACGACGCAGGTAAAGGCGCAAATGGCCCAGTTGAGGAACGACTGATTGGCATAGGGGGCCAGCCACTGGGGATGGGTGGGGTCCACCTGGATATATACTTTTACGGCGATACCGAACAGAAAACCCAGAAATACCGCCGCGGTAGCACCGATGGCGTTGATGCGTTTGAACAGAATACCCAACAGAAAGATAGCGGCGAAGGGCGGGGCGAAAAAGGCGTAGAGGCTCTGGATATAAACAAACAGGCTGCCGCCCAACCGGTTAATGAATCCGGCCAGGAAAATGGAGATAAACAGGATCAAGATAGTGGATACCCTGCCGACCAGGACCAGGTGTTTTTCGGAGGCATTTTTCTTCAGCAGGCGATGGTAGATATCCAGCGTGAAGACGGTCGAGGTGGAATTGAGGACGGCGTTGACGGTGGACTGGATCGCTCCGAACAGGGCCGCCAGAAACAGGCCGCGCAGCCCGATGGGAAGGAGGGTTTGCAGCATATGGACATAGCCTTTGTCGGCCTCCATGCGCATTTCCTGCCAGGGCAGGCGCATCACTTCGGGGTAGGCGGCAAAGAGGATCAGGCCCGGCACGACGACAATAAACGGCAGAATCACTTTCATGTATCCGGCCAGGACGATCCCCATGCGGGCGTGCCAGGCATTTTTGGCACCCAACACCCGCTGAATCATGAATTGATTGATGACGTTGTACCAGAGCGAAACCGAGAGAAAGCTGGTGACCAGGGACAGCCATGGACTGACTTCATGGGTCAGCGGCTGAACGACCGAGAGCCGGTGATATTCATCCATCTGGACGATGTGCCTGGCGTTTTGGGCGACGACTTCTTTCCAGACGCCGGACTGGGCCTGGTTGCGATCCAGCATAATCCGGAATCCTTCCACGAGGGAATGGGAATCACCGGAAAGCATATACAGGCCAAGAATGGTTACCAGGGAGCCGCCGGCGATCATGATGACTACCGTGAACAAGTCCATCCAGGCGACCGAACGCAGACCGCCATAGACCGTCCAACTGCCTGCCAGTACGCCGATAATAACAATGGAAATCCAGAGATTCCAGCCGAACAGTTTGTGGATCGCCAGGCCGCCGCCATAGAGTACGGCAGCCAGAAACGCCACAATATTGCTGATAATCGTAACGATGGCAAAAAACTGCCGGATGGCTGCATTGAAGCGTTTCTCCATGAATTCGGGCGTGGTGAAAACCCGCGCGGAAAGCAAAAAAGGGATAAACAGCCAGATCAGGAAGGAAAAACTGATGACATTGCCCCATTCGGACATGGCCACGCAGATGCCGTACACAAAGGCCGCTCCGATCATACCGATGAAGTGCTCGGTACTGATATTCGAGGCGATAAAGGAAGAGCCCACGACATACCAGGGCAGGGTTCGGCCGGCCAGGAAATAGTCTTCCGATTGCTCCTTCTTTTTTCGACCGGCCCAGTAGCCGATCCCGCAGATAGCGGCCATATAGAACGCAAAGACGGATATATCCAGGGCATGCAACGAAAAATCCTGAAGTCCCTTCATACTAACTCCGTTCATTTGACAAACGTTAATTTTCTTCTATGGAAAAGGTTCGGTCCGGAGCAACGGTTTTGCATAAAGCCAGCGCGTTGGTATAAAAAATCTTTTCGATATCGGCGGCGGTCAGGCCGGTGTTGGCGGCGGCCAGGCGAAACGCGTTGATTTGCTCATACATAAAGAAGGTCAGTTTTTCGGCTTCCAGACCTTCCAAATCGCCCATGTTTTTATCCTGCGAGACATCGCCATATAAGCCTTTGGGGACCAGATTGACATAGATGCCGTTTTTTTCGATTCGCCGCATGCGCATGCGGGTAATCGGCAGATCGCTGCCGAACAGGATGCGGCTCGGACCAACCGTCTTTATCAACTGCTCAAAAACCCACGAGTTGGTATTGGCGGAAAAATCGAAGTACATTTTTCTTGTGCCGGCCAGAACCGAAAAGGCATTGCCGACATCTTCCCGGCAATAGGCCCGGCCGACATGAGCAATGATCAGCTTGATGTCCGGGTACTTTTCCTCGATCTCGAGCATCTGTGCAAGGTTTACCGGATCTTTGAGCCGTGCATCCCGCGGGATATGGAGCATGA
>JAKQBU010000518.1 GCA_029573975.1 Planctomycetota bacterium | reverse complement strand
TTACTGCCCCAGCCAAAGCGCCTGGATGCGGGGTGTCGTAGCCCATTTTTCCCATTGTTTCTCAATATCCAGCGAAGCAGACAGTTCCGCACTTTTCGCAAAAAGGATCTCCTTGAGTGACGGCGGATTAAAATAACGTATCACCTGCGGATTTTCCAGGCCGATTTCCTCCGTCAGCGCATCGATCACATCATCCAGAAAACCGATCTCATCCACCAGATTTTTCCCCAGCGCTTCCTCACCGTCGAATACATCCCCGCTGGCCAATTTCCACACCTGCTCCTCACTCAGATGGCGGCCGTCTTTTACGATATGGACAAATTGCTGGTGGATCTTATCCAAATCGTGCTGAATTTCCGAGATATCTTCTTCCGTAGGATTCCGAAAGGGGGAACCCCGGTCCTTGAATGCCGAACGGCTGGACTTGATCACCACGGGGCTGATACCCAGCTTTTGTTCCAGCGCCTCTTTCAGCACCAGATTGATATAAATCACCCCGATACTGCCCACCATCGAGTTGGGCTGGGCATACATCCGGTCCACCCCCGCGGTGGCCCAGTAGGCCCCGCTGGCGCCAACCTGCTGAATCGAGGCATAGATTTTCTTATCTTTTTTCTGAAAAGCCTTTACATACTGATTCATCATATCGGAGGGTACCACCTGGCCGCCGGGACTGTTCACTACTATGATGACCCCCTCCACGGTATCATCTTTTTCCGCCTGGCGCAGCATTTCCTGAAACTGAAATTGGGTTTCCATGTCGATGGAACCGGCCAGATCGATGAGGGCAATTCGCTGGCTTTTTTTTCCCGGACGATATTCCTGTTCCGATAATCCTCCCTGGAGGAAAAGAGCGCCCAGATAAAAGTTCAGGAGCAGGGAGGTGATAAAAATCATTACAAACAGGTATTTCACCATATTGAGCAGGAAGGAAGAGCCTTTTTTAGCCGGACCAGTCTGGGCGGGCGGTACATAAACCGGGATCGCCCGCGGAATCGGCGGCGGCGGGGTTCTGGCCAATTCGGGATGGTTTTCAGGGGCGACCGGATAGGGTTGGTTGTTATATTGATCCAATTTCATCTCTCCTGACTATATAAATCCTGTCGAAAAATAAACAACAACACTATTGTCGGTTTTTCAGCCTATTCTATTTCAATTATTAACGGACTTTTCCCCATGTAAAGAGAATTTTAAAATCCGAGCCGGCAATTTGAAGGAAAAGATTGTAAAATTTTGATTTACAAATGATTACAGGCTGATTAAGATTCACCCGCCGGTTTGATTTTCGATGGTGCGCCTGGTTTGACCAGGGTTGCTTTTCTTCCAAAAGAATCGTAGTATTTTATAGATTATGAATGAAAATAACGAACCCAAAACGAGTTTTTTCAAACGTTGGAATGCCGCGGGTTTACGATCCCATCCTAAAATTGCGACCATCGTATTGGCTGTGATTTTAGTTTTATGCCTGGCCTGTGCCCAAATTCAGGTTTTTTTCAAGTCCGGATCGGCCAAAGACCGGGAGAAGGCCAGGGAAAATGCCCAGGCTTTGATACAGGAGGTTTCTCGGGCCGGACTGGATTCCTTTGCCGGGCGCAAACCCATTTTACGGTACTATCTGCTGGAATCGCAGGGGCATGTGAGCGGGTATGCCATTCTGACGCTTTCTCCGAAAATTCAGAAGGATAACACCCTGGTTTATGATGGAAAATACCTGCATTATTCCCAACACGAACATCAATTCATTACCATTAGTTATACAACCGCCAATGATTTGAGTTTTTCCAGCTATACCAAGAGTATCTATACCTCCCAATCCAAATGGACGCGTCGACTCGAGTATCGGGAGGGTTTTTTGTATGAGCCCACTCTGCAGGGCACTTCCGACCGCCGGCCGGTAAAGGGGAATTTTGTACCGCCGGACTGGCTGGATTTCCTTTCCGCTCTTTCGGCCGGCAAAGAGGGCTTTCGGAAAGAAGGCGTCCTCCTGGCCGTCCTGGATTTCAACGAAAAAGGGCAGGCAGGCGTAATTGAATGCCTGGTCAAAGCGGGCGGGGAAATTCCCCCTGAAATTCTGGCCACCCATCCCCACGGCGACCCCGTGGAAGTACTCTGGCAGGGAGGGGAATTCACCCAAACCATTTATTATGATTCCGAACATCAACTGGTCTGGCAAAAAGACACCCACCCTTCGCTGGAAATGAGGATCCGATCCGTAACCCGGGATCAGCTTGAAAAGGCATTTCCCGATGCCCGTGGGATACTGGATCAAAGACTGCGAGTGAATGAAGATGAAGATCAGATTTGATATTGGTTGGTTTCCGGTCTTATTGGTACTGCTGGCGATTCCGGCAGCCGGTACGATGGCCCAGGCAGCCAAGCCGGCCGATCCGGTTTTGCCGCAAAATCTGCTGGGCCGGGAATATGTTGATATTGCCAACGGCATTTCTTTGCGTCCGCCCTTCGGCAGTGAAATTGTCAGTTGTCTGCCTCAAGAACCGAACCAGCCGCCTACTCTGCCCGGCCTGGCCTGCTCTTTCGACCAGTGGGATGCCGTTATTATCCCCACCAGTAAAGAACTGGTTTGCTTTTACCATGCTCCCCAACGCCGGTATCTGCTGGTCAGCCTGCTGATTACACGTGAAAAAACAGATCCCGAACAATTACTCCAGGCCCGGCAGAATTTCTGGCAAAAATATCCGAACCAGGCAGTAATCGAAACCGCCCTATCGGACCTGATGAACAATCGTCCGCTGGGCCGGCTGACCCTTACCTGGCAGACGGAGAAGACGGATCAGGAAAAACAAACCATTCAAGAGGTGCTGATCCAAAGTGAAAAGAGACGTTTCTTCCTGCTCTCCCTGATCGAACCTGCCGCCGGCACGGAATCATCGGATCCGAACCAGTTGATGGAACAGATCATACGGAATTTCAACACGATGGATGAGCCGGAAGTGAAACGCCGCTGGCAGCAGGCCCGGAAAGCCTCCCAGGATCTATTGTCAAAAATCGATATTTCCCAGATCAGCCAGGCGGTACGCAAGAAATCCTGGTATCGCATACAGGTGGATGGACAGGACAAAGGTTTTCGATGCGTATCGGAACAGGTGGCGGAGGAATCCGGGAAAAAGCAGCTTGCCATTCAGGCGGTTTCTTTTTTCGAACCAGGCCCAGCCGCCTCCGTTTTTATGCAAATGCAAGGGTGGGGCGTTCCTGCCAGCGAGGATACTGCCCCGCGCCTGGAACTTCCCACCGGTCCCAGCCGCCTGGAAGAACAGTATTCGCTGCCGGAAAATCTGACCGGGGAAGAATTGCGGATCCGGTGGTCGGATCGGGAAAATGCCAGCAAGGGTTTTGAGGAACGGGTGGCCTGGAAAGACGGGGTCTTGTCCGTCCAATGGTTCCCTTTGTCTGAGCAAACCGAACCGGCGTTGTCCGAAACGATGGAAATGAAGGAGAAAATCTATTTGCCTGCCGCCCTGGCATCCCTGCTGGGCCGGCTGATGGAAAACGAGGTGGGCCGGGAATATACCTTTTTGTCCGTCGATCAGCAGGGGCTTAGTTATTATGTCCAGCGGACAGCCGCCCGGGAAAAAATGGAAGTGGCTCTGCCCCCCGCTGCCGCTGCTTCGGCGCCGGAGGAGCAGAATGCAAAAACCATAAGTGAAATGACGGTTTACTATGTGGTAAGCCGGAGGGAGCCGCACGGGAAAATTACGGAGACCTGGCTGGACGAAAAGGGAGTGATGCTCCGGCAGCGCAGCGGCGGGATGGTCCTCCAGCACAGCGACGAGGAAACCATCAAAAAAATCTGGCCGGACCAGGCCGGGCAAATTCCATTTTAGGAGAATTCATGTCACCTATCAGTACGGATGTTGTCATTGTAGGTGCCGGTCCTGCCGGCCTGGCGGCCGCTTTGTATGCCGCCCGGGATCGCTATGAAACGGTCGTTCTGGATAAACTGGTGCCCGGCGGCCAGATTAACCTGACCGACCGCATCGAAAACTATCCGGGGATCGCGAAAATCAGCGGGCCGGATCTGGTGACGGCTATGTATGAGCAGGCCGTTTCTTTCGGCGCTAACATTAAAAGTAATGCGGAAGTAATCTCCCTGACCCGGCAGGAAGATGGCCGGCTGGAAGTGCGCACCGACGAGGATATCTATCTGGCGAAAGTGATCATTCTCACGCCGGGCAGCGATTATCGCCGGCTGGGGGTACCCGGCGAGGACAAGTTCCGCCAGGCCGGCGCCGGGGTCAGTTATTGCGGCACCTGCGATGCTCCTTTTTTCCGGGACAAGGAAGTGGTCGCGGTCGGCGGCGGCAATGTCGCCGTGGAAGATACCCTCCATCTGGCTAAATTCTGCAAAAAAGTGACAATGGTGCATCGCCGCCGGGAATTTCGCGC
>JAKQBU010000517.1 GCA_029573975.1 Planctomycetota bacterium | reverse complement strand
CCTGGCCTATCGAAAGCAATACAGCAACAGCATCTATTTGAAAAAACCGGTGATGGCCGATATCCCCTGAACAAGATGCCAGCGTCAAAAGCTCTTTGATCCCTTGTTATGGGGGAGCCAGAGCTGTTTTTGGATGTCAATACCGACTTTTGGCGGTTCCGTCAACTATGGGAAATCCGGCTTGAAGACCGCGGAAATTTCCTTATAATGGGATTCAATCGAATTTCGATCGGAAATGGGAGCCGGCGGTATGGAAAGTCCGGTTTTCGAGAATGGCGGAGTAGGCCTCTGCATAACTCGACAGAAAGGAATAGAAAATGAAAAAAATGTGTTTTTTACTCGCTATAGCAGGAATGTTTTGCCTGGGTGGTTTGGCCCGGGGGGTAGATCCCTCGGTATTGTCTGATACCCAGTGGACTCTTTATGGTTCAGCCAAAGTCAAAGCGGGAAAATTCGGCTCCTACTCCGCCAAAGGGCTGGCGTTCTTACATTTTACGGACGACGGCCGAATCATACTCTCCGACAGCGAAGGCAGCTTCGAAGGGACCTATCAGCCGGTTGGCGGCGGTTCCTACCAAATGACCATCACCGCTGAGGATATGGCGGCGTCCATTCTGGAGATGCTTTCGGAGATGGAGCCTGGTATAGCCCAATATATCAGTGCTCTGCAAGTTAACTCCGTACAGTCCCAATTGAAGGTGGTGGAAAAAAAGGGAATCATAACGGTTACGGTTTCCCTCAAGAGCAAGATCGAGTTCCAAATTGTAGTAGCCCAACAGGGGATCAATGAAACGGTTAAAATGTCCTATAGCCTGGCCGCCAGCGGTTCGCATAGCAATTTTCTGGCTGAACAGGCGGAAGGAGAAACCTGGCTCATAAACGGCCAGAGCAATTTTAAGATGTCGTCCTGCAAAAAAAACGCTGCTCCTGTTTTACAACTGAAACTGGGCCCGCAGTCTGGCGAGGGGCTGGCTTACAATGAATTCGTTTTATATGAAAATACCGGAAGCGGATATGAATTGATGTGGCAGGGGCTGTATTATCGTTCGGGAAATTCGCTGATTTTCTTTCCAGACGAAGCCGAGGGCTGGGATCTCTATACCGACTGGGATTGGGAAGAAGACTGGCTGGACGGCCTGGTCCAGAACTCCGGTTTAACCTGGAATGGGGATTTTTCCGGGCCTTCCTATAGTGTTTTTTCCTGTATGGCTAAGATTAAAAATGGCAAAGCCGGGGCGTCCCTCTGCCTCAAATCAAAAATCGCATTTTGGTATAGCCTGCTGGAATATGAGGACGACGAAGACATTAACTACGATAACTGGAAGGATATCAAGGGTTCGTACTCCTTGTCCGGTAGTGGCACGATCGCTCCTTAAGGTTTGTTACCCGCAATGATTGCTAACCTTTACCCATAACCGCATGATCTGATCTGCGTGCTGGACCCATAGATCAATGTCCGAAGAGATACAATCGAAAATTGCCGCGATTTTACTGCCCGGCGTGGTTACACCTGCCCAGTATATCGGCGGGGAAATCAATCAGGTTCATAAAGAATACCAGGCCGGTGATATGCGGGTGGCACTGGCCTTTCCGGATACCTATGCGGTGGGTATGAGCCATCTGGGGCTGTCGATACTTTACACGATTTTAAACCGGATGCCGGGGGTTATTGCCGAACGGGTTTTCTGCCCCTGGCTGGATGCGGAAGAAATTATGCGGCGAAAAGGGATTGGGCTGTTTTCCTGGGAGAGCCGTCATCCGGTGCGGGAATTTGACATTCTGGGGATTACACTCCAGCATGAGCTGGCCTATACCAATATCCTGTATCTGCTCGATCTGGCGGGCATTCCCTTTCGGGCCGAGCATCGCGATGAGAAGGAGCCTATCGTAATAGGTGGCGGACCCATCGCGGACTGCTGTGAACCGGTGGCTGACTTTTTCGATCTGGTAATCCTGGGCGATGGGGAAGAATCCCTGCCGGCGGTGATCGCGGCCATTCAGGAATTGCGCTGCCGATGCCGGCGCCGGGAACTGCTGCTGGAATTGGCGCGGCGGTTTCCGTTTGTCTATGTACCGCAATTGTATCATTGTGAATATGGGGCAGATGGTACAATGCTTTCTTGTGAGCCGACGGAAGCAGGGGTGCCCCGATGTGTGCAGCGGGCCATCGTAACGGATCTGGAGAATGCGATTTTTCCGACCGCGCCGATCGTGGCCCATACGGAAACGGTGCATGACCGGATCGCGATTGAGATCATGCGCGGCTGTCCGGGACGCTGTGCGTTTTGCCACGCGGGGCATACGAAAGGGCCGCTGCGGTATCGCAGTGTCGATCAAATTATTGATCTAGCCTGGCAGAGCTATCTGCATACCGGCCACGATACGGTTTCGCTGCTGAGTTTATCGACCAGCGATTATCCCCATCTGGCGGAGCTGACACAAAAGCTCTATCAGAAGTTCGAGGGCAGGCATGTGGGGATTTCCCTGCCGTCTCTGCGAGTGGACCGGCAGTTGCGGGACGTGCCCAGCCAGGTGGCGGATATTCGCCGGGAAGGCCTGACCCTGGCGGTGGAAACGGCGAGCGACCGGATGCGAAAGGCGATCGGCAAGCGGGTAACGGATACCGACCTGCTGGCGACCATGCGCAGTGCCTATGAAATGGGCTGGCGGAAGGTAAAGCTGTATTTTATGGTAGGCTTTCCTGGTGAGACGCGGGAGGATGTGCTGGGGATAGTCGAGTTGTCGGACCAGATAGCCCGGTTGCGGCGGGAAGTAGCCGGTCAGCCGGCCTCGGTGAATGTGGCGGTGTCGTGGCTGGTGCCCAAACCCCATACGCCCTTCGGCTGGATTGAGCAGCAACGGCTGAGTTATTTCCAGAACGCCCGGTCCCTGCTGCTTGAAGCAAAAATGAGACAAAAAGGCAGCCCGTTGACCTTGAAATTTCATCATATGCAGCGTTCGATCCTGGAAGGAGTATTTTCCCGCGGGGATCGGCGATTAAGTCAGGTAATTGAAAAAGTTTATAAATCGGGCGGCCGATTTGATGCCTGGGACGAATGCTTTGACTATAATAGATATATACGCGCATTCGAGGAATGTGGTATCGATCCCGACTTTTATGCGCATCGTGCCAGAGGCGAAACGGAGGTACTACCGTGGGATCATCTGGCCGGCGACAACCGCCAGCAGCTTTATCAGCGGCTGCAAAGGATACTGGCAGGATGATCGGAATCTCGAAATTGTATTGCGGCACCGTAGAGCCATCGGATCCGTTGCGGTATGAACGGAAAGCAAAGGACCTGCCCAGCCACCTGTTGCAATTTTCGCAGGACAAGAAACCGATTGTGGTCTGGAACACCACCCGCCGCTGCAATTTGTCCTGCGTTCACTGTTATTCGCAGTCGGCAAATAAAAATTATGCGGGGGAATTGAGCACGGAAGAAGGGCGGGCACTGCTGGATGATCTGGCGGAGTTTGGCTCCCCAGTGGTTTTGTTCAGCGGCGGGGAGCCAACCTTGCGCGAAGATTTGCTCACCCTCATCGAATATGCCCGGAAACGGGGTATGCGGGCGGTAATATCGACTAATGGCACCCTCATTGATGAGAAGCTGGCAGGGCGATTCGCGGAAGCGGGCCTGAGCTATGTGGGGATCAGCCTGGACGGGATGCGGGAAACGAATGACAAGTTTCGAGGACAAAAAGGCGCGTATGATAAAGCGATTCAGGCGATTCGCAACTGCCAAAAGGCAGGGGTAAAGGTGGGCCTGCGGTTCACCATTAACAAGCGGAATGTCCGGGATGTACCGGAAATTTTTCAGCTATTAACCGACGAGAATATTCCGCGGGTTTGTTTTTACCATCTGGTGTATGCCGGCCGGGGCAGCCAAATGATGGCAGACGACCTGGACCACCCGCGGACGCGGGAGATAGTAGATCTGATCATCGACCGTACCGCCGCCCTGCATCAGCAGGGAATCCCCAAAGAGGTGCTGACGGTCGATAATCACACCGACGGACCCTATCTGTATTTGCGGCTGCAGCGGGAGAAAAACCAGCAGCGAGCTGGGGAGGTCATGCAGTTGCTGCGGATGAACGGGGGCAACAGTTCGGGGATCGGCATCGCCTGCGTAAGCTGGGATGGAGCCGTTCATGCCGATCAGTTCTGGCGGCATTACAGTTTCGGCACTGTGCGGCAGCGAAAGTTCTCTGAGATTTGGACCGACACCAGCGATCCGCTGATGGCGAAACTGAAGGACCGCAAGCCATTTTTGCAGGGCCGCTGCGGGATCTGCCGCTTCCAGGACATCTGTAACGGCAATTTCCGGGTCCGGGCGGAGGCGGCGACGGGAAACCTCTGGGCGCCGGACCCCGCATGTTATTTAACGGATGAAGAAATCGCCCATGAAAAATAGCTCTGCCAGCCCCTTCGATCAACCCCGTATCATTGCCTGGGAAGTCACCCGGCAATGCAATCTGAACTGCAAACACTGCCGGGCGGCGGCGCGGAATATCCCCTATGAAAACGAATTCACGACGGAACAGTGTTTTCGATTGCTGGAAAATATCGCGGCCTTTGCCCATCCCATTATCATTCTAACCGGCGGGGAGCCAATGTTGCGGCCGGATATTTATGATATCGCACGGCATGGCCATACGCTGGGATTGAGGATGGTCATGGCACCATGCGGGGCGCTGGTGGATGACGCCGCCGTAAAAAAGATGCTGGCGGCGGGTATTCAGTGTATTTCGATTTCCATTGATGGTGCCACGGCGGAATCGCACGATGGCTTTCGCTGTGTCAGCGGGGCTTTTGATACCGCCCTGCAGGCGATAGCCGCGGCCAGGCGAAACAATCTCCCTTTTCAGATTAACACGACCATCACCCGGCATAATATCGATGAACTGCCGCAGATTATGAAGCTGGCGGAACAAGTCGGGGCCATGACCTTCAACCCGTTCCTGCTGGTCCCGACTGGCCGGGGCAAGGACCTGGCGGATCAGGAAATTTCCCCCGAACAATATGAACAGACCCTGCAATGGCTCAATCGCCAGCGATCCGTAACTCCCATGCAGGTACGAGTCACCTGTGCTCCCCACTACCAGCGGATTGTGCGGCAGAATCCGGTTCCCTCGGCGAGCGAACCGGGGCAGGGAGGCCCGGCGGGCGGCTGCCTGGGCGGCAAGAGTTTCGCCTTTATTTCGCATACCGGTAAGGTGCAGATCTGCGGCTTTCTGGAACTGGAAGCGGGCGATCTGGCCCAAAATGATCTGAATTTCGAGGCGATCTGGAAAACCTCCCGCCTCTTTCAGCAGATTCGTGATGTGGACCGGTATCGGGGCAAATGCGGCTATTGTGAATACCGGCGGCTGTGCGGCGGCTGCCGGGCGCGAGCTTATGCCGTGACCGGGGATTTCCTTTCTGAGGAACCGTTTTGCGTGTATCAGCCTGCCCGGGGAAAAAACGGAAAAGAAGTATGAACGAGGTACAGAAAAAAATCCTGAATATCATTCAAACCCGTTTCCCCATCACCCACCACCCCTATGCCGTGATTGCCCGGACCCTGGGATGCGATGAATCGGAAATTCTCCAGCAAACCGCCGAATTAAAGGCCCAGGGAATCATTCGCCGGATTGGAGCGATATTCGAGGCGGCCCATCTGGGATATTGCAGTACGCTGGTGGCCGCGAAGGTTCCCAGCGAAAAACTGAAAGAGTTTGTCGATGCCGTCAATCTGCTGCCCGGCGTCTCCCATAATTATGGCCGGGCACATGCGTTTAATGTCTGGTTCACGCTGACGGTATCGAATCCTCGATTACTGGAAGATATTTTGCATGACCTGCGCCATGTTTTTCAAGTAACGGAGTTGTACAGCCTGCCCGCGGAACGGCTGTTCAAGATCAACGTGAATTTTGACATGGATAACAATGGATCCATACCCGTTTCCCAACCGGCTCCTTTCCCGTTATCTATGGCGATACCTCCTCGCATGGAACCGCTTTCGCAGCAGCAGATGGCCCTGGTTCGCCAACTTCAGGAAGATCTGCCCGTCCTGGCCGAACCATTTCAATGGGCGGCTGACCAGATTCCTATGCCGATGGAGAAGCTGATGGGACAAATCGTACAATGGCAGCAATCCGGACTGATTCGCCGGTTCGGAGCAACCCTCCAGCATCAGAAGGCCGGTTTTCACGTCAACGCCATGATCGTATTCGAGGTATCTTCCCAGCAAATAGAAGCAGCCGGTCATCAGTTGGCCGCCTTTCCCCAGGTCAGCCATTGTTACCAGCGGCCCGCCGTCCCGGACTGGCCCTATCATCTGTTCGCGATGACCCACTGCCGTACGGAAGAAGAACTGGAAAAAGTGGTGATGCAAATGGTGGAACAAATTCATCCTCTGCGGTATGATATTTTGCGAACCACAGCGGAATATAAAAAAACGAACGTCAAATATTTCATGGAGTGATACCTCAAGGAATTATCGATGGACAAAACAAAATCGATTCATCAGCAGCTTATGGCCGAAGCCCAGGCGATTATCCCCGGCGGGGTGAACTCACCCGTGCGAGCCTTTGGCGGGGTGGGCGGCACCCCGGTTTTCATGGATCATACCAAAGGCGCTTATCTGTGGGATATTCAAGGGAAAAAATATATTGATTATGTAGGATCGTGGGGGCCCTGTATTCTCGGACATGCCCGGAAAGAGGTGATTTCCGCGATTCAGGCGGCGGCCAGAAAGGGAACCAGTTTCGGAACGGCAACCGCCGGGGAAATCGAACTGGCCCGGAAGATTATTGAATTCTTTCCGAATATGGAAATGGTGCGTCTGGTGAATTCCGGCACCGAGGCCACGATGTCCGCCATCCGCCTGGCCCGGGCATATACCAAACGGGACCGGATTATCAAATTCGCGGGCTGTTATCATGGTCACGCCGATAGTTTTCTGGTCAAGGCCGGTTCCGGCGCGACGACGCTGGGGGTACCGACCAGTCCCGGTGTCCCGGCCTCTTTGGCGGAACTGACGCTGAATGCCGCCTTGAATGATATCAATTCGGTACAATCCTTGTTACTGGCTTATCCAGATCAAATCGCCGCCGTGATAATCGAACCGATTGTCGGCAATATCGGAGTGATCCCCCCTGTCCGGGACTTTCTGAAAAAACTGCGACAAATTACGAGAAAGCACCATGTTTTGCTCATTTTCGATGAGGTTATGACCGGTTTTCGCGTTGCCCCAGGTGGCGCTCAACAACTATATAACATCCAGCCGGATTTAACGACGCTGGGTAAGATTATTGGCGGTGGGATGCCGATCGGTGCTTTCGGTGGGCGACGGGACATCATGGAGATGCTCGCCCCTGCCGGCCCGGTTTATCAGGCGGGAACGTTGTCGGGCAATCCGCTAGCCGTAGCGGCGGGCCTAGCCACCTTAAATCAGCTTCACACCAGGACCTACACGCAATTGGAAGAACTCTCCAACCGGCTGGAGGAGGGGATCCGGGATAACCTGAGAAAACTCTCCCTGCCCTGGCAGTATCAGCGGGTGGGCAGCATGGCCTGTTTGTACTTCACCGACCGACCCGTGCGAAACTATGAAGATGCCCTGAAATGCGACACCCAATCCTTCGCCCGTTACTTCCACAGCATGTTGAAACAAGGCATTTATCTCCCCCCTTCTCAATTCGAGGCATTCTTCCTCTCCACCGCCCATAGCGAAAGCCATATCCGTAAAACGATCTCCGCCAGCCTTTATGCGTTGCAAAAGGCATGTTGAGATAAAAAGCCCCGGGTATAGTTACAGAATTTTTTTACCGATTTCCGATTATTCCTGGGATTCTGTTGGGGAGGAAAACTGCACAAAACCGTAACGCCGCATGATTACGGCGGATACGATTACTATCAGCAGGAAACATACCACGGCATAGCGAAACCGCACCCTAGCCAAAATCAGCCCGGCCACCGCATAGATTCCCGCCAGATAATAGCATACCTTCACCGTTTTCGGTACCCCCCAGCCGCGATCCACCAACTGATCGTAAATGTGGCCGCGATCGGAAACAAATAGCGGCTGCTTATTCACATACCGCCGCACGATCGCCACCGCCGTATCCAGGATTGGCAGGCCGAAAATCACAATCGCCGCCACCGACCAGCGCCCGATGGTTTCGGTAAACAGAATCATCATGGTCCCTGCCACAAAACCCAGCAGCATGCTTCCGGCATCCCCCATGAATATCTTGGCCGGGTGCCGGTTCAAGGGCAGGAATCCCAGGGTTCCCCCTACCAGCGCCAGGCAGACAATCAACCGGACCGGATCGCCGATCGGGCTGTAGCCCCAGGTCGCCAGATGGATGGTCAGCACCAGAAAGGCCAGGGTAATGATCGTCGTCACCCCCGCGCATAACGCATCCAGGCCGTCGAGCAGATTCAAACTGTTGGTCGCCCCCAGAATAAAAAATAAAACAATCGGTATTTTCAGCAGCAGCACCACGCTGGGATCCACATCCATATCCAGATATCGAAAAATCTGCGGCAGATTGGGACGGATTCCCACCACCACCAGAATAACCGCCGCCAACACCTGCCCCGCCAGTTTCTGCAGAGGTTTCAAATCAATAATGTCATCCAGTACCCCCACCAAACACGATACGATGGCCCCGAATCCGATTCCCAACAGCATCAGCCAGTTGGGAAAACTGCCTGAAAAGCTGCCGGATTTATATTCCATCTCATTCAATTCCGGATATTGATACTTTAACAGCCAGAATCCGATCGCCAGCCCCACCAGCAGGCCCGCCAGTATTCCCACCCCTCCCAGATAGGCCGTCGGCTGCTTATGGGTCTTCACCGTCGCGTTGGGCATGTCGATTACCTTCCAGCGCAAGGCGAGTAAACGGCATACAGGCGTGGCGGCAAGCGAAACCACAAATGAAATAGGTAAAATCAGCCAGTAATGCTGAATAATCTGCCAGACAGAGTAGTTCGGACCAAAAAAATCTGCCAGTATATAAATCATTTTATCAGTAAATACCAATTGTGCATGAACGTTTCAGAGTCGAATTTGGAATTACTTCTGATACCAGATTGCCTCATCATACCGTAACATCACCAGCTTGTCACGCCATTTATCGAAAGAAATTCGCGGTTTGTGCCCCGTAAGGAATTGGAGAATCCAGTAGGGGAAATCCGCACCCGCCTGGATCGACAAAGGCGCCCCGCCCCCGAATCGCGGATTGATCTCGATAAATTCAATCTGATTCTTCGCCGTAAGAAAACATTGGATCGTAATGACTCCCGGCCCGGCCCCCAGTTCCTCCACCAATTCCTTGCATCTCTGCATCAAAGACGGATTTTTGACCGTAACGCCCTTGCTCACCTCTCCCGCCCGCGTCTCGATCCGGCGCCGCGGCACTGCGCACCGAACCGCTCCCGCGAAATCCACAAAAACATCCACCGTGTATTCCTGCCCATCCACAAAATCCTGCACCATGCAGTGCGGAATCCGCCGGGTATAAAATTTCAGCTCTTCCAGATCCCGCGCCACTGCATTTCCCCGGCTGGCGTGGCCGTCCCAGGGCTTGAGAAAATACGGAAAGGTATGCTTCTTGCGTTTGAGAATCTCCTCCCCGGAATAGGTTTCCGGCGTGCGGAAACCATGCTCCCGCAAAAACCGGAACATCTGCCGTTTATCCTGACAGATTTGCACCACCTTCGGCGTCGAGATCAGCGCCGTACAGCCCATGCCGGCCAGTTCCTCCCGCCGTTCCGCCCAGACTGGCAAATCCAGGTCCACCGTCGGCACCAGCAAATCCACCCACTCCTTGCGGGCGATTTCCATCATTTCCTCGGCATACCCGTTCTGAAATACCGGTGTAACCACATATTTCTTGTCGCAGCATTGTAACGCGGAGGAATATTCCGTTTTATCGGAACCAATCAGCCGCGGCTGATACCCCAGCCGCTTACAAGACTGCTGAAAAGCTCGTACCAGACTCACCCGCCGGCCCACACAGGGAAATAATATAGTAAATTTTTTGCTCATAAATCAATTCGGTTTTCCAGGAATACGATGCCCGGAAGTTTTGCTAAACATAGCTAAACAATTCTCATACTCCCTATAAATATCGGGAAAATCACACCACGTTATTATAAGCATTCTGGTACAATCTCAGGTCCGTTTTTTATTTTTTTTATCGCTTTTCAGCCTTTCACCAGGGAGTTGATATCCCGGAGCATCTGCTCCTTGACCTCCGGCGGCAAATGGGTCAGTCCCAGGTTATCGCCCCAGCCGTTGGTGACACCAACCGCCGCCCCTGTCTTGCGGGCCAGGTCCACCTGTGCCGGCCAGAGGGATTTATACATCCAGGCACACGGCAGCCACGCCTTTTTGCCCAGGGCCGCCATATAGCGAACAGGAGGCTTGCGGTACAGTTCATGGCCTGCCAGACCCTCATAGCAGTGGTCGCCCGCTTCCCCGTCGCCCCATAAACAGAAATTTGACATGGAGCAATCGCTGGCAAACAAGGCCTTGTCCGGACCAAAACTGCGAACGGTTTTCCGAAGCTGACGCATCAGTTCGATACCCCCGGCGGAAAGCCGGCCGCCATGTTCCTTATGGTAGTCCCATCCCCAGGAATGGAATGTCTCGTCAAATACAATAGCATCCGGATTAAACAGTTCCATAATCCAATGGGCCTGCTGCACCAGATGGTCGCGCCATTGCTTGGCATTTTGCGACATGCGCCAGGATTGCTTAATAATGTCCGGCCCCTTCCAGCCGAAGGAAATCGGATTACCCTCCTTGTCCGCCCGGATCGAATCCCGCATCCCTTCAAACAAGGGGGAACCCTCATCCAGAATCCCATAGTGCATATAAATCGCCGGACGGACCCCGGCTTTCCGCGTCGCCTCCACGCGGGCCTTGATTTTCTCCAGGGTCATCGTTACCGGCCCCGCCGCATCGGTCGGCATCGCCTGCCATTCCTTGCGGTCCGGGTGAACAAAATCACCATAGGACAAATAATAGCCATGCTGGGTGGCCATGCCCACTTGGAACTCGCCAAAATGCCGCAAATCCAGATCATACCCCCCGCCCCGCGGCCCGTCCGGTTCCACTCCGCCCAGAAAATCAAAATAATGCACGCGGACATCGTGCGTCCAGGCAACACCGGGAAAATCCTCCGCATGGCCGAATTGATGAAAAACATCCCACGCCTGGGCGGCATCACCCTCATGCAGCAGCAGAAAGGCCTTCAC
Source organism: Planctomycetota bacterium (assembly GCA_029573975.1). The sequence continues at coordinate 2,160 of JAKQBU010000517.1, read as the reverse complement.
CGCCTTCGATTCACCCGGCTTTAATACCACGCGCGTACCCATACGCCAGGCACGCGCGGAAATCCCCTGCCGGGCCTCAAAGAAAACCGGTTCGGTGGATGGCCCAAACAACGCCACGTGACAAGGATTCGTACCGGAAAAAATATCCACCACCGGCGCCAGCAGCACCGCTCGCGTCGTCGTGCGAAACGGGTCGCTGGCCGGAGTTTCCAGATAATGGCACAGAAACGCTTCATTCCCCACGTTTTGCCGGCAATCTTTCAGACGGGCGTTGGGTGCATTGTCGGGATCACCCAGGCCGGCGCCGGAAAGGGGAATATAAACCATCTGCTCAGCCGGATCCGCAGTGGGACGTACCCCGGTCAGAAAACCGCAGTATAATTCACATGACTGATAGCCCTCGTTTTTCAAGGTCAACGTGGCGGCCAGAATATCTTCTTTCGCTCCCTGTGCGGAGCGGAACAGTTGATGAGTCAATCTCATCTGCACCGGCCCGCAGCTTCCTTTGGGCTTCTCAACGTCCAGTATGGTTTCCGGACCCGGCTTGCTTTCTTCCATCAACGAACAAAACCCATCAAACAGGCCCGTTTTCTCCTGGGGATAGATCAGGGATTGCCCCTGGACCAACACCCCATCGAACAGTTTGGAAACTTCATTCCGATGCCACGTGATTCCTGCCATACCCGTTCCCTTTGCCTCCCGGCCCAGATTACAACCTCCCAACGCCGTACCCACCAATGCCGCGCCACTCACCGTCATAAATTCTCTTCGATTCATAGTCACCTCGTTTGCCAAACCCTTATTCGTCCATCATCTTTCAATATACTTTCGAAACCACAACTCCAGCATCAGCAGCGACCAGAGCCGATGCCCATGATCCTCCTGCTTATTATCGTTTTCCCGCAGCAGTTTTTCAAGGGGGGTTTTGTGAAAATATCCCCGCGCCATCGCTCGCGGCGATAAAACCGTATCACAGAATAGATCACGCAGTTCCCGGCGGAACCAGCTTCCCACCGGTACTCCGAAGCCTCTTTTCGGCCTGTTCTGGATGACCGAAGGCAATAAATCGCTGCACGCCTGCCGCAAAATATACTTGCTCACCCGGCCCCGGATCCGCCAGTCGATCGGCAGGGAATAGGCCAGCTCCATCACCTTATGATCCTGAAACGGGCAGCGCAGCTCCAACCCCACCGACATACTGGCCCGGTCCGTCTTGGTATTCAAATCACCCGGCAGGTACATCTGCCCGTCACATACCATCGCCTGGCCGGCATGCCGGGCCGCCTCGCTGCCAAAGGCGGTAGTCTCGGGGAAATATCCGGCAAACCGGTCCCAAGCCGGAATAACGGCGGAACCGGTGAGAATTTCCCGCAAAAGATCAGGATCAAAAACCGCCATCCATTGCAAATACCGCCGGTCCACCGGCAAATTCATACCCGATGCAAATCGTTTGATGCGTTTGCTGAAACTGCGATGCTCCCGGCTGGAAAGGTTCTGCCAAAACCGCCTTTTCAACAACCACCCCAGCAGCAGGTTCCGGTTTAATTTTTCGGCAAGCTGCAGGCCCCAGTAGCGGTCGTAACCGCCAAAACACTCATCGCCGCCATCGCCGGAAAGCACAACGGTTACCTGTTCGCGGGCCAGCCGCGACAGATACCACGTCGGCAGGGCGGAACTATCGGCAAAAGGTTCATCATAATAATAGCTGAGCTTTTCGATGGCCTCGAGACAATCGGCATGAACCATCTGCTCATGGTGGTTCGTGCCGAAATGGCGGGCGGTTTGCCGGGCGCATGCCGTCTCATCATACAAATCGTTATCAAAACCGATGGTGCAGGTCGTTACCGGCTCTTTTTGTAATCGGCTCATCAGCCCCACAATGATGGTCGAGTCTATACCACCGGAGGGAAACGCCCCCAGTGGCACATCGCTGATCAGCCGTATCTCGACCGCCTCGGTAAGTTCCTGCCGGAGCTGTTCACAGGCCTGCGGGAAAGTACCTTCAAAGCCGGGCTGCACCGGCAGGGACCAGTAGGATCGGCTGCACGGCTGCTGATAATTTTCCCCTGTGACCAGCAGGCTATGGCCGGGCGGTAACTGCCGGATGTCGGCAAACGCCGTGCGCGGGGCCGGCACATATTGCAGCAGCAGATACTCCCC
>JAKQBU010000510.1 GCA_029573975.1 Planctomycetota bacterium | reverse complement strand
GCGGAGGTTACGGTGGCGGTGGTAGCCAACGAGGCGGTGGTAGCCAACGAGGCGGTGGTAGCCAACGAGGCGGTGGTAGCCAACGAGGCGGCGGTAGCCAACGAGGCGGCGGTAGCCAACGAGGCGGTGGTAGCCAACGAGGCGGCGGCGGTGGTGGGAGCGGAGATTTTGAAGATATTTATACCCGAATTGATGATTTGATTTGGATGATTCAGGGAGCGGTGGATGCCACAAGCTGGGACTGGAACATGATGCAAAGCATGGGCGGCGGTGGTATGGGTAGTATGCGAGGAGGAATGGGGATGGGCCAGACTGGTGAAACGATGGGGGAAGGAACCCTGGAGGTCTTCCGCGGCAGTGAATTGGTGGTTAAGCAGACTCAGAAGAATCACCGGGTTATTGAAAATTTACTTAAAGATTTACGCCGGACTCTGGGCGAACAGGTGTCTATTGAAGCGAGGTTTTTACTGATTAACAGCAATTTTCTCGAAGATATCGGGGTGGATATTGATTTCTTCCTGAATATGGGCAATGCCGGCTATGACCCGGCCGTAGATGCTGCCGGCAATCCGATTATCAATCCAGCTTATGGAAACCGGGTTCTGAATGAGAGGACCAATCCGGGTCCCTGGAATCGGACCACTGCTATTCCCATTACTCAGGATTCATCCAGTTTTACCACGCCGGGTACCACCGGTGTTCCCGGTTCGTTAGGAGGCGGTGCCGCCCCCACCGCTTTTTCTATGGCCGGCTCCTTTCTGGATAACATTCAGGTGGATTTCCTGATGCGGGCCACGCAGGCGCATCAGCGCAGCCGATCTCTGGAAGCACCTCATGTTACGGTATTCAACGGAGAAGAAGCTACGGTACGCTTTGATGTTTCACAACCCTATGTTCGAAATATGCAGGCAGAGACAGGTAATGCAGTGGGGATGTACACTCCAGATATACAGGATACCGGAACGGGTATCGAATTGGTTATCGCACCTACTATTACCGTGGATAAAAGATATGTAATTCTGAATGTGGAAGTTGCCCAGTATAAGTTATTAGAGATGAAAACTTTTGTGTTTAATCAGGCGGGTACGGGTACAACCGATACTACCGGGGGTGATACTACCATAGGCGGTGATAACGACAACATCAATACTGCTTCGACAGGTATTATCCAACAGCCAGTTACACAGGACAACAATATTCAGACCCGTGTTTCGGTACCGGATGGCGGAACCCTGCTGCTGGGCGGACAGAAAATAACAGGTGAGATTGAAAAGGAAATCGGTGTTCCCGGTTTGAGCAAGATTCCGATTGTGAAACGATTGTTCACCAATAAATCGATAGTCAAGGACGAAAGCGTACTGCTTATTCTGATTAAGCCCAAGATTATCCTCCAGCAGGAACAGGAAGACCTTCGGTTTGGAGCCTTGAAGGCGCCGGGTGAATAAAAGGCACCAAAAGCTGAAAATAAGGCTGGTTGCCCGGAAAGCGACCGGCCTTTTTTATTGCCGGAAAAGGGAAATAAATATTTTTATTTCTTTGTTGGTGGTTATAATGTCATTCCAAGAATACTTTTGTGTTTTTCCCAGGTAAAAAAATCGTTATGGTAAACATTGCACAGGAAAGGACAAAAAATGAAAACAGCACAGTCAATCGTTTTTGTGGTTAGCATGATGCTTTTCTATACGCTTGGGGTTGGCTGTCAGTCCAACGCCACAGTTCCGTTTAACGGCAAAGATATGAATAACTGGGTAGTGAAAGGCGATCCAGCAGCCAGTAAATGGGTGGTGGGCAAGGCGGAAGTTTCAGCCGATGATCCGAAGATGCTGGCGGCCAAGCCCGGCGCCGGCGAGATGATCAATCTGGCCCGGCATCACGGTGATAGCCTGGATATCTATAGCAAAGAGAAGTTCGGGGATTGCCATATCGAGCTGGAACTGATGGTGGCAAAGGATTCCAATTCGGGTGTCTATGTGATGGGCGAATATGAGGTTCAGGTACTGGACAGCTACGGCCGGGAGACGATGGGGCCGGGCGATATGGGGGCCATTTACGGGGCGGCACCGGCCCGGGTGAACGCCTGTAAGAAGCCGGGGCAGTGGCAAAAATATGTGATTGACTTTCAGGCCCCGAAATTTGACGCGGTGGGGAATAAGATCGCCAATGCCAAATTTATCAAAGTGGAGTTGAACGGCCAGATACTGCATAAGGATCTGGAAATGCCCGCCCAGACACCCGGCGGTGTAACCGAAAAGGAAAGTCCGGCCGGGCCGCTGATGTTCCAGGGGAACCACGGGCCGGTGGCGTATCGCAATATACGGATTACACCGCTGAAATGATGGGGAGTTAGCCCCGAAATCCGATTATATGTGATGGTCGCCGATTAAAGGCCGCTCCTTGTCGATCTGGAAGAAGACCAGGTAACGATTGGCGTCGTCTTTGGGATTGTCCATGCCGTGTTCCTTGCGGACCAACTGCTTGATCAGATCGGTATTGGTTTCTTCGCGGAGCATGGTCAGGTAGATCCGTTTGCCTTTATAGCCCGGCCCCTTTTCCAAGAACAGGTAAGCGGCTTGGGGATTGGAGCGGAGGTTATGGTGGCTGAGCCGCTCCCGCATGATGAAGGCGACGGTATTATCTTCGATGACGTGCGGACGGGCATACAGCGCCACATCGACCCGGCCCTCGGCGTCTGCCGTGGCCAGGACGCCGGTGCCTTCGGTTTTTTCGAAATATTCCTTGAGATTCATAGGGAAGTCTCCTGTATTTTTGAGGGTTCTATACAATCCAGTAACGCATCCCGGATATCGGGAAAACGGAACGTAAAGCTGGCCTCCAGCAGGCGCTGGGGTAGCACCCGCTGGCTGGCCAGGATCAGTTCCCGGGCCTTGTCGCCCAGCAGCAGTTTCAGGGTGAGGGCCGGGATGGGCAGAAGCGAGGGCCGATGCAGGGCGTGGCCTAATGAGGTATAAAAATCCCTGGCCTGCACCGGATGGGGGGCGGAGAGATTCCATATGCCCTGTGCTGTTTCATTTTTCATAATGAATTCTATCGCTCCTATCGCGTCGGCCAGGTGGATCCACGAGAACCACTGCCGGCCGCTGCCGGGAAAGCCGCCCAGGTACTTCCGGAAAAGCGGAATGAGCTGGCTCAATATGCCGCCGGTCGGCCCTAATACCGCCGCTAACCTGATTATAGCGCAGCGGATGGGGAAATCAAAAAAACGGGCGGTTTTTTTTTCGCATTGCCGGCAGACTTCCGCCAGGAAGCCCTGGCCGGGGGCGGCTTGCTCGTCCAGAATCTGCTCGTCCCGGCTGCCGTAATAGCCGATGGCGGAGGCCTGGATGATGAGCCGCGGCTTACGGGGGGCCTGTTCCACCGCTTCGAGGACGGCGGCAATGGCATTGAGGCGGCTGCCGAGAATTTTACTCTTTTTCTCGGCCGTCCAGCTCCCTGTACCGACATTTTCGCCGGCTAGGTTGATGATGGCATAGGCCCCGTCGGCATATTCGGCCCAGCCGGCGCAGGTGACGGCGTCCCACTCGACCATCCGGACATTCGGCAGTTCCGGGCAGTGGGGAGTTCCGGGGCGGGAGAGTGCAATCACCTCATAACCGCATCCGGCCAGATGCCGGCACAAGGCGCTGCCGATAAAACCTGTCGCACCCGTTATGATAACTCGTTCTGGCATACTCCTGCTCACTTATAAAGAATCGAACTATCTTATTTTATGAAGCAGGGGCGAATCTATCAATCCCTATTCATAAAAAAACCGGCCCATATAGAAATAGGAGCCGGTCGGTTTTTTGGAAAATAAAATGCTGCCTATTTTTCTTCTGCCTTCTTTTCGTCCTGTTCCGGCTGCCCGCCGAGGATGGTTACGCTGGGCGGCTGCAGGGCATCCAGTTGCATCTGCAACTCATTCACCTGCCGCGCCGCCTGCTCATACGCCTCCCGCACCGGCCCCATTTTCATCACCACCTCCCGCTCATATTGATTCGCCAATCCCAGCAGATTTTTTTCCTTCATCTGTGCTAGCTGGTTATTCACAAAATTTAAACGGGCTTCCATCTCGGCCGTTTGAATCGCCATTTCGGAAAGGTCGTTACTCCACTTTTCCGACGATCCGCCCGCCTGTTTTTTTAATTCTTCCTGACGTTCCGCGATTTCGATCTGGGTACGGGCAATTTTTTCCTCCGGCTCGGAAATTTCGGTTTGTGGGGCTGTTCCGTTTTCAACCATTTGTTTTGCCAGGGCCCTTTTATTTATATTTAATTCCAATATTTCCTTTAGATTCCCGATGACTGGGTCATTACCCATTTTGTCTTCCATACGTTTCGATATTTCTGCTGTTTCCCGATTGATGGCTTCCCGGCGCGCCTGGGCCGATGCCAGATTCATTTGCAGTTGCTGCTGCTCATTTTCCAGATTTTTCATCTGGTCGAGAATGGCTTCGCGGGATAAAATGCTCTGGCCGGCATCCTCTTGTAATACCATTTCCAAACGCTGCAAATTGTCCATTTCGTTTTGTGTTTTGTTTTGATTGGTTAGGGCTATTTCACGTTGGCGATTCAATTCTCCCAGGTACTTGGCGAATTCCTGTCTAAGTGTTGTATCCAGACGGGTGGCACACTGCTTGAATATCTCCGCGGCATTTGCTGTTAGCGTTTCATCATCAACAAAATCGCTGGTTAAGCGGATTTTATATAACTGACCGCCTATCTGGTTTTCCCATACGGGCATTGATCGACCGCCGCCTGGCGCACCCATCATCATACCCAATGGTGCACCATATGGCTGGGGAGCAGCGGCTAACATATCAACATAAATATTTACATTCCCCATTACGTTGTCAAGGATACCCGAATCATCTAATTTTTGGTTAAACTCTTTAACAAAAGGGCTATTTAGCAAGGTTTGGAGAATTTCCGGATTTAATGCCAATATATCTGGTGCGATGTCAATTTTAATCAAGCAAGAGAGACTGGGATTGGAATTGTCCGCGATGGGTTGGCTCCGTATTAACGCCCCCATTCCCCCTTCCGGTTGAGCAGATGCCATCGAAGATGCAAAAAAGATTGAAGTAAAAAAAGTTATCAGGAATCTTGATTTCATAATAAATCTCCTTTCAAATTTTGCGAGTTTTTCAGTTCGGCGATTTTCAGACGCGCCTTTTGGGCGGCCTGGGTATTGGGGAAGAATTCAACGGCTTGATGGTAGTCGGCCAGGGCCGAATCGCGGAGGTTGTATTCACTGAGCTTGCGGTCGGCCTGATAGACCAGGACAAAGGCGGCCTTCTCTACCTGCTGCCGCACTTCCTCCAGCGGGTCCTTCATGGAGGCCAGCTTCCGCTCCAGTTCATCCAGCGTTTTCCGCTTTTTCTCCAGGGCGATCAGCTCCTGCACGATCTTCATACGGGCGTCCGCCTCGGCCTTGAGCTGGTCGATCTCTTTTTGCAGCCTGGCTATTTCGGTGGGGGATACGGACGGATTTTCCGCCATCAGTGACGGTTTTTCTATATTTTGTATTGGTCTGGTGGCGGGTTGCTCATTTTTGGTTAATATAAACATTGTGGCTGCTAGAACCAGCAGGGCGGCGGCAGTGGAGGGGATGGCAACCGCCCATCTTTTTTGTCGAGCCGCTTTTTGGCGGACCCGCTGGGCCAGGCCGGAAGGGGCCGGCGGGGGACCGGCGGCCCGGTCGAGCTGATGCAGAAGATTTTTCAATTTTTCTTCGTTCATGGTTTATTCCTCGAACAGATTTCCCAGCTTTTCCCGGAGCCTGGCCCGGGCGCGATTCAGCCGGACATGGACGGCATTTTCGGTGATATGCAAAACGGCTGTCATGTCCGCAATGGGCATTTCCTCCAGATATCGCAAAATTATTACTTCCCGCAATTTCGCGGGCAGCTTCTGGATACTGCGGCGAAGCTGGTTACAGGTTTCCTGATCGAAGGTTCGTTCATTTTTTTCATCCGTACAGGTATTGGCATCAAACAGGGCGGCCGAATGAATTTTCCAGCGGAGCAGCCGCCTGCGTCTCCAAGTACGGCATTTATTGATAGTTATGGCGGTCAACCAACTGCCCAGGCTGGCCTGGCCGCGAAAATCAGCCAGTTTTTTATAGGCCGCCAGAAACACATCCTGTACCACATCTTCCGCCTCATCCGTCCAGCCGAGCAGCCGGTAGGCCAGTTTCGCCACCCGCTGCTGATGACGTTCTACGATATGGTCAAAGGCCGATAAATCACCTTCGGCAAACCGCCGGACCAGAAGCTCATCTTCCGTCTCAGCCGGCTGCCTCATTCTGGCCTCCATCGCTGTCCTTTTGCCCGCCATATCTGCCATATTAGACTCTTTTGACTGGAAAAACTTACAAAAAAATGGGTTTGAATCAGAAAAATTTGGTTCTGGGTAGGGATAGATTTAATTGTAATAGCAAAAAAGCCTGCCATTTCAGGTCTGGTTGGGTATAATCATGCGTTGTCGTGATGTCAGTTTGAATGAGTTATTTGGATAGGTTGCTGGATGCTGAGGCAGGATGAGAAGCTGCGGTTAGTGGTGTTGGTTACAGGTTGGCTGGGGTTGGCGTTTGGGATTGCGGAATGCAGGGGGGCAGACTGGCCGAACTGGCGGGGGCCGGACTTTAATGGGATTTCCCGGGAGACGGGTTTGCCTCTGACCTGGCCGGAAGGGGGGCCGAAGCAGCTTTGGAAGGCGGCGGTGGGGGTAGGTGTTTCCAGTATGGTGGTCAGCGAGGGATGCGTTTATACGATGGGAAACATTCAGGATGAGGACGTGGTCTTTTGCCTGAAGGAAGAAACGGGGGAACTGGTATGGAAACATGCCTACCCCAGCCCGGTGGATGTGCGGGAGTATGAGGGTGGGCCGAACGCTACCCCGCTGGTGCATGGGGAGCGTCTTTATACCATCGGTCGGGAGGGGGATTTGTATTGTTTTAAAAAGGGGGCCGGTGAGGTTGTGTGGCATCACAATCTGAAGTCGGAGTACCAAATTAAAACCGCCCATTATGGCTTTACCGGATCGCCCCAGATGATTGGCGGGCTGCTGGTGCTGAATGCAGGCACTTCGGGTATGGCATTTCAGCCGGATAGCGGTGAACTGGCCTGGAAGACGGGCCAGGAGCCGACCAGCTATACCTCACCCGTACCTTATAAGCTGGGGGATATAACTTATGTCGCGATTGTGGATGAATCTTCGGTGGCGGCGCTGCGGGTGGACAGCGGCCAGGAGCTGTGGCGGATTCCGTGGAAGACGCCGCTGAAGGTAAGTTCAGCCGATCCGATTATCGTCGATCAGAAACTTTTTGTTTCTTCGGGATATGGCAAGGGCTGCGCGTTGTACGATATCAGCGTTGGGCAAGCGAAGCAATTATGGAGAAATCGGAATATGCGAAACCAGTACAGCACCTGCATTATCTGGGAGGGGCATATTTACGGTTTCGATGGGAATATCGGGGGCAGTGGCGATAGCTGGACGGCCGGCAAGTATTATTTTCGCTGTCTGGATTTCCAAACCGGCCAGTTGAAATGGTCCCAAAGCACGACGACGCTGGGGACGCTGACCATGGTGGAGGGTAAATTAATTCTTTTGACGGTGGATGGAATTTTACTGATTGTGCCGGCCTCGCCGGAAAAATATGAAGAACTGGCGCGGTGTAAGGTCCTGCCGGAGCGATGCTGGACCGTACCGGTGCTGGCCAACGGCAAGCTGCTGGTGCGTAACGCCCAGGGGGAGCTGATTTGTCTGGAGGTTCGTTAATCATTTTTACAGGAGTATCGAATGAAAAAGTATGTTGCCCTTCTGGTGCCGGTGATTGCCGTGCTGGCCGGCTGCGAGCAGCCAATGGATTATTCACAGCGGCTGTGTCAGGGGAAATGGTTCTGGAACAGCAAGGTAATGTATGAGGAGAGCCTGATGTTTCTTCAGGAAGAAAATACTCCGGCCAGCGCCGAACTGCTGTTTGCCCCCAGCCGGGTGATCTCGCTCAGGAAGGCGACTGGTGATATAGAATATGAAGTGGATCAGGATTTTATTTACTGCCCCTGCTCCCGGGCCATTACACTGACAGCCGGTTCCCGGATTCCGCGTAAGAATAGGGCGGAGATGTACCCACCGCCGGGTCCGTGGGCGGAAGGAACGATACCGGCCTGCCGCGGCAAAGACAGCAACCTGTTCTGGGCGGAAGGGCATGTTTTCCATGACCAGCAGGTGGTGGTTACGTATGAGCATAAAAACAGCAAATGGCGGGGGCGGGTGCCGCGGTATGATGGGAATAATCTGCCCTGGACCCGGGCAAAACTGGGAAAGGAAAAGTCGCTGAAACTGGTGTTGTTTGGGGATAGCATATCCACCGGCGCCAATGCCTCCGGCGTTACCCAGGCGCCGCCGTTTCAGCCGTTCTACGGCCAGATGGTGGCCGATATTCTGGCGGAAAAATACGGGGCGAAGATTGAATTCAAGAATTTTTCCAAAGGCGGGATGAGCAGCGGGTGGGGTAAGGAAAACATTCAGCCGATCGTTGATGAAAAGGCGGACCTGGTGATGCTAGCCTGGGGAATGAATGATGCCAGCGGGCGGGTGCCGCCGGAAGATTATAAGGCGAATCTCCAGGCCCAGATCGAGGCGGTTCGGGCGGTCAATCCGCAGGCGGAATTCATCCTGATTGCCACCATGACCGCCAATCCCGAATGGACCGCTTCCGCTCCGGAGCTTTACGATCAGTACCGGGATATCATGCCGTCGTTGTGCAGTTCCACGGTGGTGCTGGCAGATGTGACCTCGGTTTGGGAGGACGTCTTACGCCACAAAAAATTCGCCGATTTGAGCGGCAATGGCGTGAATCATCCCAACGATTTCGGCCATCGCATTTATGCGGAGGTGATTCTTTCGCTGCTGATTGAACCGGATTGCAGATGACAAGCTAGTTATTTCTTTGACGAGATCCGCCGCCATCCCGTTCGCGAGTTCTGCCGGCTTCTCCCCGGTCACGGCCTTCACCTGGTACCCGTTCAAGACCGAGATTTTTGAGGGTTGTATCGAAGTTGGTCTGTTTGATATCAATAAATTGGATAAGACGGGTTGCGGTTTTTTCCGCCTTTTCTTCCGTGGCCAGGTCACGAATTGCCTTCAGCTCGTTTAGATCCGCTTCCAGTTCGGTTTGAAGCTGGCCGGAGCCTTTCAGGATGGCCACCTGATGTTCCATTTCTGTCACAATACCCTGCTGTTTCTCCCGACGCTTGGCCCAGGTTTCCCGAAGTTTGGCCCGTTCCTCATCGGTCATGTTTTCCCGCGGCGGCTGATTTTGCCGGGCCAGAGCGGCTTCCTCCATATCAGCTTTCAGGTCAGCCGATAGTTTCTGGATTTTTTCGATGGCCTGCTGCTGAGCAGCCCATCTCTGCCGCATCCGTTCTCCTCGGGCATTCTGCTGCCCTGCCTGCTGGGCCACGGCTGCCAGAGAAACTCCCAAAACGATCAAAATCAAAGTTGCAACAAGATACTTTTTCATGTAACTACTCTCCTTTAAAAGAATTATAAATTTTTGACCTGAAATTCTACTTTTGTATTTTTCCGCTTATCAATTTTATTATAGTTTATGTATAATAACGCATAAATTCAATTTTTATTGCAAGGCGAAAGGAGTTCATTATGCGGAAAAGCGTATATGTTTTATTGTCTGGATTAGTACTGGTTGGGCTGTCCGTCATCGCCGGGGCCGCCGGCCTGCAGGTCCCGCATGACTATGACACGATCCAGGCGGCGATTGATGCGGCCGCTGACGGGGATGTTATTACCGTTGCTAACGGAACCTATACCGGGGAAGGGAACCGGGACCTGGATTGTAAGGGCAAGGCGATTACTATCCGTAGCCAGCATGGAGCGGCCAACTGTACCATTGATTGTCAGGGCAGCCTGGCTGATCTGCATCGGGGATTTTTTATAAATTCTGGTGAAGGGCCGGATACGATTGTTGACGGATTTACGATAATGAATGGCTATAACACTGGGGAAATTATCAAGGGTGGGGCGATTTATTGTACGAATGGTTCAAGCCCTACTATCCGGAACTGTGTTTTTCAGAATAATATTGTTACCGGCGATTATAGCGGCGGCGGGGCGATCGGTTGCAAGTCCGGCAGTAACGCAGTGTTTTCCAACTGTTCTTTTACCAATAATCAAGCCGGCCGTTACGGGGGAGCCGTATATGCTTCGTTCAGCAATCTGACTCTCAGCAACTGTACCTTTACCGGCAATGCCACCACGAATGCCGATCCGAGCGGGTATGGCGGGGCGGTCTGTTTCTCCGAAAGCACCTCCACGATTTCGCAGGGAGCTTTGAGCGGCAATACCTCTACCTATGGCGGGGGGGCGATTGGCATTATCAACAACAGCAATATTACGATTACCGATTCCGACATTCGAAATAATAACGCAGACGGCGATAATTCCCATGCCGGTGGAATCTTTGGTGTTCATTCCATCGTATCCATAGAAGAATGCGTTGTTGAAGATAATACCGCTGATTACAATGGCGGAATATACATGAACGAATCGAGCCTGACGATGCAGAATACCACCATACAGAACAATCAGGCACAAACGGGAAAGGCAGGAGGAATGGGGGCCGAGTTCTCTGATATCACAGTAACCAATACCACGATTCAGGGTAATCATGCCGAAGACAGCAGCGGCGGAATCTATTTAAATCTGACGGAGGCGGCATTTGAGAATTGCACCATTCGGGAGAATACCGCGCAAAATAGTGTGGGGGGTGGTATATACAGTACTGGTGGGGATGTAATGCTGACCGATACCCTGGTAGAGGATAATTCGGCTACGGAAGGGGGAGGACTCAGTCTGAATGATGCAAATTCCGTACTAACCGATTGTCAGATTATCGATAATACCGCGGTATCTTTTGGCGGTGGAATGGTATTGACTCATGAATCAGCTATCCTGAAGAACAGTATCATTCGGGGCAACCGGATCACCGCTGCTTCCTCCGGTTACGGTGGAGGAATGTATGGCAATGCTGCTGTCCTGACAGTAGAGAATCTGCTGATAGAGGGAAATTCCGCTCGTAATGGCGGTGCGTTTGCCATGTATAATTCCAATGGAATCTGGACCAACTGTACTTTTACCGGGAATCAATCGGAGTCGCGTAATCCGGGTGTCTATTTATTTTATCATACGGCCATCGAGATGGTCAATTGTATTTTGTGGGGGAATCATGGGGCGTTGGGTGATAACCAGGTGCGAATGAGTACCAGTTCTTCCGCGGCGGTTTCTTTTTGTGATGTGCAGGGCGGTCAGGAGGGCCAGGAAGTGGATGAGACCAGCACCTTAACCTGGGGTGGCGGTAATCGGGACGAAGATCCGGATTTTACGGTAGTGGGACAATGGGATGCCAATGGTACTCCGGATGACTATACGGATGATAGCTGGAGTCCCGGCTGTTATTATCTGCTGCCCGGCTCCCCCTGCCGGGACACGGGCGATAACACCGCCATAACCGGAATCGATACCGACCTGGAAGGCAATCCCCGCGTCAGTAATGGGATCGTGGATCTGGGTGCTTATGAAAGAAATTCCGTCGGTTTAACGGTTGCCAAAATGACCCTCAAGGCCGGCCGCTCCCGGCAGGCCGTGGCGGATACTTTCCAGGCCAACGGTACTTGCCAGGCAGCCCCAGCGGATTTTACTGCTGCCGAAAACATTCTGGTCCGCGTCGGAACCTTTTTCGAAACGCTGGCCCGTGAAGATTTCCGCCAGTCCGGCAGTAAGCCGGTCTATGCCTATCGCGGTACCGCCGGCCTGGTCAGCAGTCTCAAACTGGATTTGAACAAACATACCTTCCAGATGAAAAGCCGCAAACAGGATTTAACCGGGCTGGTCGCCCCGGTGCCGGTTGTGCTGGAGATCGGCGATTATTGCGCTTATGGATCGGCGGCCGATGAAGGTGCGGAAGATGTGATTAACGGGAAAAAATATGTGCCGATGCAATATCTTTATGGGTATGAAGATGCCCTGCGTATCGAGAAAGTTTCCTATAAACAAGGCACGGAAGCGGGGGTGGTGACTATAACCCTGAAAGGGTCACTGGCTGCCGCGGACCTGGCCAATCTAAGCACCCAGGGCGTAACGCTTACGTGGGGCGCGGCTGACATCATCACCAACCAGTTTTTCACCGATAAAAATAACGGCAAATATCAGTATAGTAAGAAATCTACGTCTCTCGATCGCTCCAGCGTTGCTGTCACCATCGATTTTACCAAATGCACCTTTAAAATAACGGCGAAAAATATCAATCTGGGTTGGCAG
>JAKQBU010000503.1 GCA_029573975.1 Planctomycetota bacterium | reverse complement strand
TCTGGCCTGGGGCCGCACCGGCACCGCATGATCCCGCATGGCACGAGCCATCCCAGCCATTTCTTCCGCCGTCTCCCCTTTGGCCGCCAGGGCCGTCAGCAGACCGGCGATTTCCACCTCCCCGCATTTGCCGTCCAGAATATCGTTCAAGGCCGACTGGGCTTCCGAAAAACTCAGGTTGGACTTGGTCAGTATTTTTTGGGTGTATTCCAGTAACATAACGTACTCCTGTAAGTAGAGGGTTGATTGCCTGTTTACCCTTTTTGGGCCGCCAGCAGAAAAACCGGGTAGGCTTTGTCAATGCCGTCCGGATCAGGCCGCATAATCTTGTGAATACGCAGAGACGTGCGAAAGCGAAAACCGATTTGTTCCAGGTGCCGCCTTAGTTCCTCCGGATCGAAACCGTGATGTGGTACTTTTTCCTCGGTATGAAATTGTCCATCCTCCTTCTCCAGATCGACCAGAGCCAGATAGCCGCCGGGATGCAGTAACCGGAAAAAGTGGCGCAATAAATCATCGATGTCTTTAATGTGGTGCAATACCATACTGCTGAAAATAAAGTCAAACGAAACTCCCGGCAGAGAATCAGCCATAAGATCAATCTGCCGAGTAGTAATATTGACGATTTGCTGTGTTTGAATCTTCCGGTTCAGCACCTCGATCATCCCGGCGGAGGTGTCAACCGCGTCGATATGCCGGAGATGGGGCGCCAGTTGCATCGTGACCAGCCCCGTCCCGCAGCCGAATTCCAGCGCTGTCATCTGACGGGTGAGCGGAATTTCCCGCAGGATCGCCTGGGCCGCCGCCCGGGCCAGTTCCAGACGCTGGGGTTTCTCATCCCACTGGGCGGCCTTTTCGTCAAATCGATTTACATTCTGTTTTTTCATTTTGTCAACTGCTCAATCACATTGGCTATAATCTTGATGCCGACATCATCCTGCAGGGTCAATATGGATTCCGGATGAAACTGAACCGAGGCGATTTTCAGCGTCTTATGCTGCAGGGCCATGATCACCCCATCCTCGGTTTTGGCGGTCACTTCCAGGCAGTCCGGCACCGTCTCTGGTTTCACATAGAGGCTGTGGTACCGGCCGCCGAGAAACGGATCATGAATACCCGCAAAAATCCCTTTTTCATTGTGGTGCACCAGCGATTCCTTGCCGTGCATCGGTTCCGGCAACACCCCCAGCTCCGCCCCGAAATATTCCGCGATCCCCTGATGCCCCAGGCATACACCAAAGACCGGCAAATTCCGCTTCACCGCTTCCCCCACCACTTCGGGAACCCGCTGATCCCGCGGCGTTTTGGGGCCGGGCGATAAAGACCAGGTCAGGTTTGAGTTCATCCATCTTTTCCGGCTTGAACCCGGCCCGCAGCGTAATGACCTCGACTCCCGTCTGCCGGACATAATTCGCCAGCGTATGTACAAAGCTGTCCTGGCAATCCACAAAGAGCACCCGCTTGCCGGTCGGCATCTTCCCCAGCGGTCGGAACCGCTTGTCCGGTATATAGTCCTCCAGGGTCACGGCGTTCAAAAAGGCCTCCGCCTTGAGCCGCGTTTCCTTTTCCTCTTCCGCCGGGATCGAATCAAACAGCAAAGTGGCGCCCGCCCGCACCGTGGCAACCTTATCCCGCAACTGGACCGTGCGGATAGTAACGCCCGTATTCAACTGGCCGTTGAAGGTGAACAATCCTACGCAGCCGCTATACCACTCCCGCGGGCTGTTTTCCAGGTCCTCGATCGTCTGCATGGCAATCGGCTTGGGCGAGCCGGTCATGGTGCAGGTCCACATATGCGTCAAAAACGCATCGAACAGATCGTAGCCTTCGAGCAACTCCCCTTTCACATGATCGACCGTATGGAACAGTTTCGAGTAGCTTTCCACCATCCGGCGTCCCACCAGCTTGACCGAGCCGGGCCGGCAGACCCGGGACTTGTCATTCCGGTCCACATCCGTGCACATCGTCAGCTCCGATTCGTCTTTTTTCGAGGACAGCAGGGTCAGTATCTGCTCGGCATCCTTCATCGGGCTGCCGCCCCGCCGCACCGTCCCGCTGATCGGGCTGGTTTCCACCTCACTGCCATCGACGCGGACATACATCTCCGGCGACGCCCCGATCAACTGCTCATCCCCCAGATTGATTAGAAAATCATAGGGGCTGGGATTGTTCTTCCGCAGCCGCCCGAAAATCTCGGTGGGCAAATAGCCGCATTTCACCTTGAATACCTGCGAAAGCACCACTTCAAAGAAATCCCCGCGTTTGCAGCCCTGGCGGATTTGTTCCACCTTCCCGGCGTATTCCCCTTCCTGGTGATCGCATTCGATGTCCGTGGAGGTAATGCTGCGCGGCGGCAATTTATGCCGTTCTCCCTCGACGGGAATTCCTTCGGTGCTCCGGCCGTCCGATCCGATAAATTCATAAGACAGCCGGAAGGCCTGCTGTTTCTGATGATCGATGGCCTCCACCCGGTCCGGCAGGAACAGATGGCAGTCCTTTCTCTCCCGGCTTCGATCATGTTTCGTTCGGATCGGCTCAAACTGGAAGACCAGATCGTAACCGAACGCCCCGAACATACTCAGATATTCATCCGGACAGGCCATATAGTCGCAGATGGCCCGCAGGACCGAAAAGATGCTCGGCTGTTTGCTCCGCTGCTCTTCGGGAAAGCCGCTGGGCATCGGCAGCACCTCTCCGGTGATCGCCTCATCCCGAACTTCGGACTCCGCTACATGCGGATGTTTGGTTACAGCCTCCCCCAACATGCCCAGCAGAATGACTCCGCGCCGGTTCAAGGCCCGCAGCTCAAAGTGCCGGCCCAGCGATACCATCTCCAGCGGCGGGTCCACAAACCCGATATCCCACCGGCTGTACCGGCCCGGATAGTCATAATCGCTGGCCAGAATGCACCCTTTGGCCTGATCGATATGTTTATAAATATGCCCCATCGCCTTGGCGATCGGCAGGGCCTCTTTGTCGCGAATGACCGTAATTCCGCCTTTGGTTACAAATGTCTCTTTCATACTATTTTTCTCCAAAAAAAAACCGCGGCCAAATTTCGTTTTGACCGCGGTCACTTGATCTGTGTATATACGTGGCGACTATCCGCCGAACCCGCGGTTCTGATCTCCACGCCACCACCAGTTATTTTTCTTTTCTGTCAACATTACAAACTCCAATCTTCAATTTATATAGTAAACCATATTTTCTCAGATGCGTCAATCCCCATTTTCGTTTTTTTTATAACTTTTCCAAAAAACTCCGGCAAAACCAATGGCTCCGATCAGACCGCCGGCGGATTAAAGGGTAACATCCTGCAAATTCGTAAGTTATATGGACCCTCTTCCGCAGGATTATAGGACATCCCCCAGCAGTCATGCCCGCAGGATTGCAATCAGCCCTGCCGATGGCAACGAGTTTTCTTCGGATTTTTCGGATGGTTGGCATTCCTTGTTTTTCCCGGTTGTTTGCGGCTAAAGCCCTCCCCTTTCCGCTCCGATGAGTAGGATAGTAGTCATACTGTATGTCTATATCTATGGATGAAGAAAATATGGAAAAGATAGTAAAACTCGTAGAGGAATCAGCCCTTCAACTGGTTTCTCTGGACAGTACCGACCTGACAGCACTGGCGAACCTGCACACCCAGGTGCAAAAAATCATGGAATGTGCCGGCGGACTCGAAGGGATCTCCAAAGAACAGGCCGGCAGGATTTGCACCCTCTCCCAGGAGACGGCGGATTTGATCGAGAAAATTATCCTGCGGGAAACCCAGGATATCGATGTCGCCATCCAATCCATCAATCAATCCGTGCAATCCATGCAAAGGCTGCTCCAGCAGGGAACGGCTCAACCCGGCCAGACGAAGGCCCAGCCCCCAGCCTCGCCCGCCCCCGCTGCGGGCCAGGAAAAGAACACTGCCAGGGACGATGTCACGTTACCGGAAAATGTCGATCGGGCCATATTTAATGAATTTATCGCGAATTATCCTTTCACCCTGGAAGGCCTCGAAAATGCCGTTATGGCCGCTGAAAAGCAGCCTTCCGAAGAAAACCGGATAGCCGTCAAAGCCATTCTCCATAATCTGAAAGGGGAGTCGGGCTTGATGGGATTGCAGGAAATTGCCGCCGTTTGTCATGAGGCGGAATCCCTGCTGGAAAACCTCAAAGCCCCGTTCCCGGCGGAAAAACTCCTGCACGCCAAAGACTGGCTGCAAAATGCCCTGGCGAAGGCGGCGGGAGTGCCCCAGGGCAAACCGGCCCCGGTCCCGGAAAGCCCGCAGAAAACCGGGGAAAAAACCGAGTCGCCCGTCACCCCGCCCCCGGCGGAAATCAAAACCGAATCGTTGACCATCGCCGAAGGGGATGTCCCGCTGGTCATGGATTTTATCAACGAATCCCGGGAACATCTGGAATCCGCCGAATCGAATCTGCTGCTGATTGAAGAAAATCCCAGTGATAACGAAACCTTAAATGCCATCTTCCGGGCGTTCCACACGATTAAGGGAGTGGCCGGCTTCCTGAATCTGCACCAGATCGGCTCGCTGGCCCACGCGGCGGAAAATCTGCTGGACCTGGCGCGAAAGGGAGAACTGCTGCTGGCCGGACCGAGCGTGGACGTCATTTTTGAATCGATCGACGTCACCAAGACACTGCTGGCCGGTCTGGCAGCGGCAGTGGAAAAAAATAGGCCGGTGGAATCCTATAGCCCGTTGCCCCAGCTCATCCAGCGCATCAAAACCTGTGCCGCCGGAGAGACACCCGCTCCGAAATTGGGGACCATTCTGGTCGAGAAGGGGACCCTTTCCACCGGAGAGGTGCGGGCAGCGCTGCAGCAGCAGAAGGCTGACCAGACAGGCAAAAAGCTGGGGGAAATCCTTACCGAAGAGGAAAAAGTAACCCCGGAACAGGTGGAATCCGCCCTGCGAACCCAGGAGATGGCCGCGGCGGTGTCCGGGGAGGGGGCGCGGAATAAAAAGGCCGCCAGTGAAAGCACGGTCAAGGTGACCACGGAGCGTCTGGATTCCCTGATTAACATGGTGGGCGAAATGGTTATCGCCCAGTCGATGGTCAGCCAGGACCTGGCCGGATACAAAGACAGCAATCCGCGGGTGGAACGGAATATCCGGCATCTGGAAAAAATCACCCGGGAGTTGCAGGATCTATCCATGTCCATGCGGATGGTCCCGGTGCAGGGAGTATTTCAGAAAATGGCCCGCCTGGTCCGGGACCTGTCCCGCAAGGCCGGAAAAGAAATCGAACTGAATATCAGCGGGGCGGAAACGGAACTGGATCGCAATGTGGTCGAGGCCATCGCCGATCCGCTGGTGCATATGGTGCGCAATTCCATCGATCACGGCATCGAATCGGCGGAGGATCGCGTCCAGGCGGGAAAAAAACGCGTCGGGCGGATCGATCTGAAGGCGTTCCATCAGGGCGGCAATATCGTCATCCAGATCGTGGATGACGGCCGGGGCTTGAACCGGGAAAAAATCCTGCAAAAAGCCGTTAAAAACGGCATTGTAAAAGAGGGGCAGGAATTGTCCGATGAGGAAGTGTACAAATTGATTTTTCATGCCGGGCTTTCCACGGCGGAAAAAATTACCGACATCTCCGGCCGCGGCGTCGGTATGGATGTCGTCCGGAAAAACGTGGAATCGCTGCGGGGCCGGGTCGATATCCAATCGGAGCCGGGCCGCGGTTCCGCCTTCAGCATCAGCCTGCCGCTCACCCTGGCGGTGATTGACGGGCAGATCGTCTCCGTGGGCAAGGAAAAATTCATCATCCCCACCATCTCGCTGGTGCAGAGCATCCGCCCCGCGCCGGATCAGCTTTCCACGGTGTGCAACCGCGGTGAAATGGTTATGGTACGCGGCAAACTGATCCCGATGATCCGTCTGGGCAGGCTGTTTGGGATCCAGGCGCAATATGACAATCCCGCGGAGGCCCTGATTGTGATCGTGGCGGACGGCAGCGAACAATCGTGCCTGCTGGTGGATTCCCTCCTGGGCCAGCAGCAGGTGGTCATTAAAAATCTGGGGGATTATCTGGGCCATATCCGCGGCATTTCCGGCGGCGCGATCATGGGCGACGGTAACGTGCATTTGATTTTGGATGTACCCGGATTGATTGCCCTGGCCAATCACCGGCCCTCTTCGGCCGTGGGAGTTGCCTGATATGCTGGATGTGCTCCATAACGACTTGGCCCTGACGGAAGAAGATTTCCAGCGGATCAGCGATGTCATTTACCAGCATTGCGGCATCAATCTGCATGACGGCAAAAAAAGCCTGGTCCGGGCCCGTCTGGCCAAACTCCTGCGGATGAGCAAATGCCGGTCCTTCAAGGAATATATCGATTTTGTTCTCTCGCCGGAAGGAAAAGGGGAATTTTCTTCGCTGGTCGATTCGCTCAGCACCAATTTGACGAGTTTCTTTCGCGAAAAAAACCATTTTGATTTCCTGACCGGCACGCATCTGGGCCGGTTATGCAAAGAAAAAGAAAAAGCCTCGCAGCTCAGGATCCGCGCCTGGTCAGCCGGCTGCTCCTCCGGGGAAGAACCTTATACCCTGGCGATTACCCTGCTGGATTATTTCGGCAATCGCGGCCATTGGGATATCAAAATTCTGGCCACCGACGTGTCCACCCGGATGCTCGAAAAGGCCCAGATGGGAACCTACGACCGCGAACGGGTGGCGCCCCTCTCCCCCGAACAGCTTCGGCAGTATATGGTCCCCAATGCTATGGAGGGCCGCAAGGTCTATCAGGTCAGCGCCGACCTGAAAAACAGGATTAAATTCCGGTACCTCAATCTGATGGAAAAATGGCCCTTCGATATCGACTTTGACTTCATTTTCTGCCGGAATGTCATGATCTATTTCGACAAAAAGACCCAGGAAAAACTGGTCAATCGATTTTGGGACTATCTGGACAAGGGCGGAATCTTGTTCGTGGGCCATTCCGAATCGCTCGCGGGCATTCAGCATAAATATAAATATGTACTGCCGGCCATTTATCAGAAAACCTGAATCCGGCAGGCAGGCCGGATGGAAGGAATACCCTATGGATTACAAAATTTTAATTGTCGATGACTCCTCCGTAACCAGAGCCGTTCTAAAAAAAACCATCGGTATGACCGGTTTCCCGATCCAGGATATCACCCAGGCGGAAAATGGAAAACAGGCCCTGCAATTGCTCCGCCGGGAACCGTTTGATCTGGTGATGGCGGACCTGAACATGCCCCAGATGAATGGAATTGAAATGACCCGGCATATCCTGGCCGATGAAAGCCTGAAATCCATTCCGGTTGTCGTCATCACCACCGAGGCCAGCACCACCCGGATCGAGGAGCTTAAGGCGGTGGGAATCCGCGGCTATGTGCATAAGCCGTTCACCGCCGAAAATATTCGCACTATGCTGCTGGAGGTGCTGGGCGCCCCCCAGCCATCATGAGCACGGAGCCGGAGAGAACGATATGGCGATAACCAGCCTGATTGAAAAAAAAACCATCAAAGTATTGATTGTGGATGACTCTGCCGTTGTGCGGAAAATCCTCACCCAGCAACTGGGCCGGGACCCGGAGATCGAAGTGGTGGGAACCGCGCCGGACCCCTATATCGCGCGGGATAAAATCCTGGCCTTACAGCCGGACGTGATTACCCTCGATATTGAAATGCCCCGGA
>JAKQBU010000492.1 GCA_029573975.1 Planctomycetota bacterium | reverse complement strand
CCCCGCCCAGCAGCCCGACGATGATCTGGAACGCCTCGGCTTGGAACAGGATCGCCAGTCCGGCCATCAGCAGGAAGATCAGCGGGATCTCCACCAGGCCGTGCCCCAGGCTGATGAGCACCCCGGCCCAGCGGTTCCGCGCCCCGTGGGCGATCGTCGCCGCCGTCACGGCGCCCGGGGCCATCACGCCGGACAGGCTGACGCCGATGGCCAGTAGTAAGAAACGCAGCAGTTCCACGATGGCCGGCTCCTCACTCGCCGATGATCTTCACGAGGACCCGCTTGCGCCGGCGGCCGTCGAACTCACCGTAAAAAATCTGCTCCCA
Organism: Planctomycetota bacterium; assembly: GCA_029573975.1. The sequence goes on along the minus strand of JAKQBU010000492.1, from coordinate 6,128 downwards.
CGGCCCGAAATCCAGCTTCCCCTCCGTCACCGCGCAGACCACCTCCCGGCCCATGATCGTCCGTTTCAGGTGGGCGTCGCCGTTATCTTCATACCCGTTATGCCGGTAGCGGCTGTAGGGCTTTTCCGGGGCCAGCCCCTCCAGCCACTCCTCAAAATCGGCGTGCAGCCCCGGCTCATCGTCATTGATAAACACGCTGGCCGTGATATGCATCGCGTTCACCAGACACAGCCCCTCCCGGACCCCGCTCTCCCGCAGACACTCCTCCACCTTCGGCGTAATATTAATGAACTCCCGCCGCTGCTTCACATCAAACCACAATTCCTTGCGATAACTCTTCATATGATTCACCTTAACATTAAAGCACTTGAACTAAAACATCGTTTATCACCCCTAAAAATATATTTTAAAACCAAATGTTTTTTAAGTCACCAATCTTTTAAGAGCAAGTTTCGCTAAATCTACAATCGCTTCAAAGTTATTTGTATCGTAAGGCACATATAATCCCGTAAGCCATCCAGCTCTACATTGATAATTATTTCTGGGTTTAACTCTAAATCCCAGGCTTTTTAGGCGTTCAGATTCTTTCACAGATACCCTGACATCCAACAAGAGTCGGTTTTTCTGGAAATATACATATAATGCATCAGTCTCCTGACCATTAGCATACCCTAAATAATGACTATTATAATTGATTTTTTCCCGAAGTTGGGGATATTCCGACCATAATCTATTTCTCAATTGAAAAACAAGTTCCAACGGATAGTTCCTAAGAATTTTCCGAATAACATCTTCCTCTAACATTCCTTTTTCCGATAAGATTACGTAATTGGGAATTGAATCTTTGGATTTTATTTGAGGTTTTTTATGTTTACTGATTTCCGATAAAATAAGAGTACTGTAACCCACTAATAAAATATCGTCTAATAATAACGGATTAATTTGAGCGATAAGATGTGACAACCTTTCTAAATATTGATAAGAAGACTCTCTTGAATTGCCTGATATATGATTGGCGACAATATTATCAGCAGGAATAATAAATGCACCGTATATTTTCTCTTTACACCCCTCCTGTTTTAATCTGCTAGCAAAGGCCTGCATTTTAAGAATATCAAATTCGAACCTTGCTAATTTATTTTTTTCTATCTCCACACAAACATAAGAGTCGATTGTCTTTATAATAAGGTCACAATTAAATTTTCTTAAATTAGATATCATGCAATTGGATTTAATATTTAATTCGGGGGCAATTTCTTGCAAGTTTTTTTCTATTGTTCTATCAAAGTTTTCGGGATCTGATTCGTGCTTGGTTAGCAAATGGTCCATCTCTTCAGTAGATATTTTCTCAATTGCATGGCAGATCCGTTGCCTCAAAGCTGATGGAAAAACACCATTGCCATTCATGGACTCTTGAAGTGTCATATTACAAACAGTTAAGTTCATTGTCTTATTTCCTTAATTTAGAAAATGTAAAAATTTACAAAAATGCTATCTGCTTTATTTTTTACCTTACATTAGCTTATATTTCAACAAAATACAACAATTGACTTACGTACCGATTCCGCTAAAATACAGCCGCGAAATAAGTTACTGATATTGTAGAATACAAACAAAAAACCGAATGCCAGACACTCCGAAAAAGAAAAAGAAGAAAAAAAAGCATAATCCGCTGCTGGATTACCTTTTTTATGTGATGGTGCGGCTCATCGCCATCCTGCTGCAAATCGCCGACATCGACGCATCCCTCCGCGTCGCCCGCTGGCTGGGGAGGGGCCTCTACCGCATTTACGGCCGGGGGCGGGAGCGTGCTCTGGAAAACCTGCGGCTAAGCTACCCGGAAAAATCCCCCGCCTGGATCGAACGCACCGCCTGCCGCAGCTTCGAGCACCTGGTCATGTTCGCCTTCGACATTCTCTATACCGCCCGCCTGATGCGCCATTCCACCTGGCACCGCTATACGAAAATAAATAATATCCCCGAAGTCCTTCAGCTTCTGCTCAACGGCCGCGGCGTCATCCTGGTCACCGGCCACTATGGCAACTTCGAGGTCATGGGCTGTGTCTTTGCCGCCCTGGGCATGGAAACCTTTAACGTCGCCCGCCCCATCGACAATCCCTATATCAACCGGTATGTCTATCACGTCCTGCACCAGGGCCAGAATATTATCTACAAAAAAGGGGCCACCGACGCCATGCTGGACGTCCTCAAAACCGGTGCCGCCCTGGGCATCGTCGCCGACCAGAACGGCAGCCGCAAGGACATCTTCGTGGACTTCTTCGGCCGCAAGGCCGCCACCTACAAAAGCATCGGCCTGCTGGCCATGCAGTTCAATGTGCCGATCGTCGTCGGCTGCTGCCGCCGCCTCGATGACCGCTTTCGGTTCGAGATGGTCTGTAACCGCATCATTCACCCGGAAGAATGGAAAAAGCAGGACCATCCTCTGCACTGGATTACGGCGGAATATACCACTGCCATCGAAAACTTCATCCGCCAGGACCCCGAACAATACTGGTGGGTGCACCGCCGCTGGAAAACCCGCCCGCCGGAAGAAAGAAAACTAGAAACGAATAGTTCCGCTCACCTGGCCGAACCAGCCATCTGACAGGGAAATCCGGTCATCTCCCCGGTCCCCATAATCTTCCCCCTCATAGAGGAACCGGTCAAAACCATACCCGCCCTGCAAATCAATCGAAAACGATTCGCTGATTTCCCAAATGATCCCGGACATCGCCTTTTTCTGGTAAAAAAACAGCCGATCCTGATCTTCATCCCGTTCCGAACGCAAATAGGAATCATGATACCACCGGAATCCGGAATAAACCGATACCTTCTCCAGCAGTTGATAACGCAGCCGGGTATTCACCGTACGCGGCACAAAATAGCTGGCCTCCAGCGTCCAGTCTTCCACCGGCTGCCAGTTCACCATCGAAAACGGCAGACCGAAAACACCTCGGAACTCCGGGCCGGGATTCCACTGATAGGCGACCCCCGGCAGTGGTACATACGGCAGAAAATCCCGGCGATCCGAATAGTTCAGAAAAAACAGCCAGGCATCGTTTGCCGCGGCCGGAACCCGCAGCATACCCGTAGCATTCACCGATACCTCATCCAGAGAATTAAACGGCTTATCACTGGGCGAACTGAGCGACACCTGCAAACCCAATACCCGATCCCCATCCAGCTTCCGCCGATACATGCCTCCCAGATCAATCTTATACAGTTCATCCGGCAGATCCTGCCGGGAATCGGGCAAGATCGCACCCGAATGGATATCCAGCACGCCAAACGAAGGAGACAGCGCCAGCTCAGAATCTTCCCTGTTCCAAACCGGAAGCAGCATACTCAAATTATAATGATGGGCCGAAAATTCCGTATCCTGCCGGGACACATCCACCGCTGGCAGGATTTCAAACTCATAACGCAAATTCGTCTGAAGCCGACCCAACTCAGGACTAAACCAGGCATTCATCGCATTCTGCGCCAAACCCATCGGAACCCAACTGCCAAACAGAACCAAAATCACCCCCCTTACCCCGTAATGCAACTTATGAACCGGCATAAACTTCTCCCATACTTCTCCTGGAGCCATTTATCCGTTTTCCGGAATCACGTCCGCTTTTTCCTTCCGCATGCTCCGCAAGTCGATACTGGTATATTGATCCAGCGGCCGAGCCAGCGCGTGTCGATACAGATTCTCCAGTTTCACTTTCACCGGCGCCTCATAAAAACTCATCGTCCGGTCCACATCCACACCCCAGTAAATCGGCGTATTGTTTTTCGTCATCAGGGTCAGATGGGATTCCATCTTGTTCACCCGTCCGGCATAGTTATTCACATCCAGCACCGCCAGATCCCCCCACAATTGTTCCTGCCAAGGCAATTTCTGGTCCACCTGCCGGATCATCGTCAGCACCTGCAAACCCGCGGCCAGATCCGCCCCCGTCGCCTTCTGGCCCACCTTCGGCAGCGAACTGGTAACACCCCGCAATGCGATCACATGGCCATACGGCTCCACCAGCTTCACCATCGGCAGAATCACCCCCTCTTCATCCAGATAATACACCTTGCCCGAACCCTGAACCGAGGCTACCGGCTGGCGCAATTCACAATCGATTTTCACCAATCCCGTATAGGATTTATGCACCTGGCGCACTTTCTTCACCCACGGATTCTGCGCCAGATTTTCCGACCACTTTGCCGTTAAATCCTTATCCAACAGAAAATCATCACTGCGAATACCGCTGGACAGGCAGATTTCCTCGATCAACTGCGGGCTGGCCCATTTCGGTGGATTGGGATACTCCACCGTCAAACCCACCTGCCGCTTCCGGGTAATATCCTCCACATACCGTTCCATATAATAGAAGGCGCTCACAACTGCCCCGCCGAATATAAGCAACAGCATGGTTTTACCTAAGATTCTAAATACTAACGACTTACGCTCAGGATTAATTTCCCCGATAAGGCGGCTCAGCCAATTACCATCCTTTTGGCGTTTCGACATCCGTGTTGTTTTCTTTTTTTTCATATCTTCTATATCGGTCTGGCCAGTGACATTCGTACAATCTCTTCACACATTTCCTCGAAGCTTAAACCAATCCGGCCAGCCGCCTTGGGAACCAGTGAATGAGAGGTAAATCCAGGCAGCGTATTGACTTCCAGAAAATAACTCCGCCCCTGGCCATCCAATATGAAATCCACCCGCCCCAAATCGCGGCAGCCCAAGGCCATAAATGCCCGCCGGGCCTGATCCTGGATCTGTTTGGTTAATTCAAGCGGCAATCCGGTCTCAAAACTGTATTCCGTGTTATCTGAAACATATTTCGCCTGATAATCGTAAAATCCCTCGGCCGGCTTTATTTCCAGTATTGGCAAGGTTTTATCACCCAGTATTCCCACCGTCAGCTCCCGCCCAGCGATAAACTTCTCCACCAGACAATCCCCATAATCTTCCAGCGATCTTTCAATGCCCTCCCAGGCCTCCAGCTTCGTCCGGCCTATCACCACCCCAATGCTGCTGCCCTGACAATTCGGCTTGGCCACACAGGGAATCCCCACTCTTCCGATTGCCCGCTCAATTTCATTCGTGCCGGCCCCCTTCCCCGCCTCCAGCAGCACTCCTTCCGCCGTTAGCACTCCCGCTCCCTCCACCGCCTGCTTCGAGAGCCATTTGTCCATTGCCAGACGGGAACTGGCCGCATTGCTGCCCACATACCGAAGACCCCGCTTTTCCAGGATTGCCTGTAATTGGCCATCTTCCCCGAATGTTCCATGCAATACCGGAAACACCACATCCACATGGATCCGATCCAGCACCGCCAGATCATCCGGCCCGATATCCGATTCATATACCACATGACCGCGTGCCTTGAGCGCTGCCGCCACTGCTTGCCCGCTGGACAAGCTCACCTCCCGCTCGGCGCTGGGACCGCCCCGCAGCACCAATATTGAAAATGTCTCTCTTGCTTTTTTCACCTGGTTTAATCTTTGCTTTATAGACTGCCCGAAGATGGGTTTTTAGATGGTAACGCATTCCCCTTAACGCCAGATATCAATCTCCAGCTCCAACTCTATCTCATAGCGTTCCCGCACCTTCTCGCGGATTACCTCGATCATTTCCAGAACATCCGAACTTTTCGCCCCCTCGTCCGCCAGAATAAAATTCGCATGGCGCTCGCTTACATACGCCCCGCCAATCCGGTACCCTTTTAAACCGGCCTTGTCAATCAGCGCTCCTGCTGACAAAGACCGGGGATTCTTAAAGATACATCCTGCACTGCGGCTGCCAATCGGCTGGGAATTCCGCTTGAGCATCCAGATTTCCTTGATTTGCCTGCCGATCCGCTCCGGATCATCCGGAACCAGCATCAATTCCACCTCCAAAATGAATTTCGCCATGATATTGGTCATCCGGTAGCCGAAATAGATATCCTCCCGCTCCCGCACAAACCCGAATCCGCTGCTGTCCAGCAGACGGACCGACTGGGCCACATTCCCAATATCCCCAAAACTGCCTTCCGCATTAATCTTCACCGCCCCGCCCACACTGCCCGGTATTCCCACCATGCACTCCAGCCCGCTCAGCCCGCTACGGGCAGACTGCATCAAGAGATGACGCAAATCCG
>JAKQBU010000479.1 GCA_029573975.1 Planctomycetota bacterium | reverse complement strand
GCGGAGTTTGTGCGGGAGGTGGAGCCGGGGGAGATTGTTACGATCAATGAGCGGGGGCTGCACAGCCGGTTTTTTGAAGTGCCGGGAACGGTGACGCCGGCGCACTGCATTTTTGAGCAGGTGTATTTTGCGGACCCGTCCAGCACGATTTTCGGCGAGAATGTGCACATGGTACGGCACAAAATGGGCCGGCAGTTGGCGCGGGAGGCGCCGGCGGAGGCGGATATGGTGATTCCGGTGCCGAATTGTGCCCGGTGTGCGGCGGGGGGGTACAGCCAGGAGAGCGGGAGTTTGTATTCGCGCGGCTTTACGGTGAGCCACTATACGGGGCGGAGCTTTATCGAGCCGGATCAGCCGATGCGGGACCTGGCGGTGAAGATGAAGCTGAATGTCATCAAGGAGGCGGTGCAGGGCAAGCGGCTGGTGGTGATCGAGGATTCGATTGTGCGGGGGACGACGACGCGGGGCAAGATGGGGGCGCTGCGGAAGGCGGGGGCGAAAGAGATTCATCTGCGGGTGGCCTCGCCGCCGATTCGGTTTCCGTGTTTTTACGGGATTGATTTTCCCAGCCGCGGGGAGCTGATCGCCAATAACAAGACGGTGGAGGAAATCCGGGCCTATCTGGGGGTGGACAGCCTGCAGTACCTGTCGCTGGAGGGGATGCTGCGGTGCGTGAAGTATCCGCCCGACCATTACTGCACGGCCTGCTGGTCCGGCCGGTACCGCATCCCGGTCGATGAGGCGGTGAGCAAGTATTCGATGGAACGGTATCAGAAGAAGCTGTTTGAATAAGTACGTCAGTATCGGTAATTGGTGAAGGAATAATCCGCTGCCGGAATGGGTGGGGGAGTTATACGGCCGGATTCGGGAGGAGATGCCCTGAGCAAATGCGGCTGAGAGGGGAAATTTCAGATATTGCTTATTTTCCGTCCAGCGCGAGAGTGATTTTGCCTTGTTCTCCTTTCAGGTTATGAATCCAGACCCATTGGCTATCGCCCGATTGCATTTTTTCCCAATCAACGGCCAGATCGTTACAGGCAGCACCGGTGACAGTCTGGTTTTCCGAAATCGGTCCCAGCCGGACGCTCAGATGATCAACCGGTTGTTTAAAGTTGAAGGTAAAGATGTGCTGATTCGGCTGGCGTTCATAGGTATAGGAACAGGTTTGCCGCTGGGAACCGGTTAAAACGGGATAGTCGTCGATAGCCATCGAGGTCCAGTCTGCCGGATAACGCGGCACGAGTCGCAGGTGATCGGGATTATTGTCGTCGATGCCCAGCATCAGGCGAATCGCCTTGGTGCTGTCGGCGAGATGGGAATCCTGACCCAGATACCCATTGACCGGGAGGTAATATTTGCCGCTGCGGTGGAGAATGATGCCTTCCGGGCTGGCCCAGCGGCCAAAGTGCGGCAGGTAACAGTGGCGCAGCAGCATATCGATAAAAGCGGAGGCATCGGCCATCTGATCCAGCAGTAAGGCGGCCTGGGTCATCATGCCCTGACCATAGCCGTACATACGGAGGCAATTGTAGTTCTTTTCTTTCATCAGGAATCGGTACGAATTTAAATCAATCTGAAGATACTCGGCTTCTTTGCCGGTCTGGTAATCCTGCAGCGGGGTATAGGTATCGCCTTCGGTCGCCAGGTGGATATGGGCCAGTTTATGGGCGTGGTCCTGCCAGTCGCAATGGGGGTAGGTATGCCAGATGGGGCCAAAATCCGTTTGATCCACCAGATGATCCAGGATACCCTGCCGCAGGCGGGTATAGAGGCGGGTCCACTGTTCGACTTTGTCGGTTTTGCCCAGTTGCTCCGCCAGGCGGATGGAAAGCTTGAGTCCGTGCAGACAATTAAAAGAAGAATAAAAATCGTAAGAGGCATGGGCGCATTCGCTCTCCGTGAAAAGCACATCTTTTCGCTCGCCGGGCCGCAGGGTATCGGTATCCAGTTGCCATTGAATCCAATCGGCGGCGGCTTCGGTGGCCGGCCAATGGTTTTCATTCCATTCTGGTGAGCGGCCCAGCCAATGGTACATCATATAGCGTCCCCACATACAGATGCCGTGGCCGTCATTCTCCCGGCTGCCGCGTTCCTCGATATCTCCCACCATCACTTTGTAGGTGCAAAAATCGGGCAGGCCGGGCTGGCGGTTCCAGTGCGGGGGATTCGCCTCGGTCAGCAGAGCCTGATCCAGCCAGTCCACATAGGTATTTACGAATTTGTCATATCCAAAGGCCATGCACTCCCGCAGGTTTTCGCCAATGCCCCGGCTCCAGGCATTGCCCATACCGGGGAACTGCCCCGGGCAGCCGCGGTCATATAACACAAACCAGTGGGCCATGCTTTTAAAATAGGGAGGCGACAAAAACCACACGCCCATGCCCTGCTGATAGGGACAGAGAAATCCCGGGAAAACTGGCGAAGCGCAGCCCATGCCGGAATCGGCGATTAAAGAGGCATTGCCGGGACCATTGTAATATAAGTAGGTGGCGGCATAGATTGCATTCTGCTGGCCGCGGAAATCATAGCGGGGGCCGATATATCCTTCGGGGATTTCCGGCCGGGCAAGTTGAGGGATTTCATCGACAAAGGTGTAAAGAAGGTGCATTAACTCCCGCAGGGCCGGCTGAAAGGTTTGGCCGGCTATCGCATCCAGCGTGACCGGTTGGATTTGCGGGGCATCGGAACCGGGGGCAGGTAACGGCGTCAAGGTTGGAAAGGAACTGTCCGTCTCGAGCGTAACACCGCTAATCAAGGGATAATCATGCATTTCGGGCGATCCGCGCAGCTCTATCGATTGAACGGCCCGGTTGCCGAAATCCACCGAAAAGATAAACCGGGTATTGCAGGCCGCCGCTCCCATGAGCCGCACCCCATCCGCCAGCGACAGGGCATTGCGGACTACATTCCGATAGGCTGGAATCCCGCCGAAAAGGATATGGTCATTGTTCTGGGCGGAATGGCGTTCCCACCACCAGTTGGCACACCAGATTAAATCCCAGGGGCGGCTGAACCAGAGATTATACCCGTAAATCAGAGGAATGGTTGTCGGTTCGCCCTCTGTCCAGTGAACCACGATCTCTCCGGCCTGGTCACCGGCGAAATGCGAATAGCCGTGATCGCCCTTGGGGGTGTACCAGGAACCATTGCCGATATCGATGTTGTGAATCATGCCCAGAAAATGGGCGGTTTTGACTTTGGCCCCGCCGCAGTCGAGCGACAATCCGTCCTGCCAGGGCCGGATGATACCGTGATCTAGGCCCCTTCTGCTGTTGCAGTTATACCAAGCCATAAACCGGACCAGAAAAGGAACGCCGTGGGCCATGAGGAACTCGCCGCCGTCGGCAGGGGTAATGGCCTGATACCGCCGGCTGGGGGGCAATGGCTGCGGGCTGATGAGCCAGGTCCGCATCATGCGGGTATTGGCCCATTGGAATTGCAGATGAACGGTCTCCTGACCGGCGAGAACGTCAAAGGTGCATTGGGCTGAAAACGGTTCCGTTTGGCCGGGCTGCGGAGAAAAAGTAAGTTTGTACGGCTGACGGTTGATTTGCAGGCCGTCGAAATCCGTAAATTGTTTTCCCAGGGCAAAGCCGTCTTCGCGGTCCCAAAATGGCTCATATTGAAATTCCAGAGAATACTGCCCAGCCGGAAGAGTAAGGGATTGCTGAAACTGTTTAAGCTCCCCTTCCGCCAGCGCCGGCTCATGTGTTCTGATGGCCGGCTCGAAAACCGGGGTATCCCGCCAATTGCCGGTAATATCGATTCGCAAACCCGGCGAAGAAGCATCATCACCCCCTGTTGTTCCGCTCAGAACGGCAATAAACAAAGCGATAGCCAAATGGAACC
>JAKQBU010000478.1 GCA_029573975.1 Planctomycetota bacterium | reverse complement strand
ATTGGGATAGGCTACGCTTTGATAATGACAATCGTAACTGTGAGACCAGATTTCCGCGTCTATGTTACGGATCGCCTGGTCAATCCCCTGGAAAAAGAACGGATTCATTGCCTGGATGCCATAACCGGCCGGGAAATCTGGTCTCACAGTTACGATTGTCATTATCAGGGTGTCGCCTATCCCAATGGTCCCCGCGCTGCGGTTACCGTCCAGGACAAGCGGGCCTACTCCCTTGGTACGATGGGGCACCTCTTCTGTTACGATGCAGAAAAGGGAGATATCATCTGGAGCCGCGATTTGTTGCAGGAATATAAAATCAGGATGCCGGTCTGGGGTATTGCGGCTTCGCCCCTGATCGAAAATAACCTCTTGATTGTGGTAATCGGCGGCGCGGATCATGCCTGCCTGGTGGCTTTCGACAAAGGCACAGGTAAGGAAATCTGGCGAGCACTGGATGATGCGATTAACTATTCCTCGCCGATTGTCATCGATCAGGCCGGCAAACGCCTTCTCATCTGCTGGACGGCCGAACAGGTACTGGGTCTGGATCCTGCCAGCGGCAATCTGTACTGGCAGCAGCCATTCTCCGCGAGCATGGGGATTGCCACCCCCGTGGTTGACGACCATTTTCTTTTTGTCTCCGATTTCTTTGAAGGTTCCCTGCTTTTGCAGCTCCACAACGACCGGCCGGCGGCAACCCCGGTATGGCAGCGAAAAGGCAAAAATGAACAGAATACTGACAGCCTCCATTGCTGCATATCCACTCCCATAATGGAGGGAAACTACATTTACGGGGTGGACAGCTACGGAGAGCTTCGCTGTCTGGAACGGCTTACCGGCAATCGCATCTGGGAAAGTCTCTCGGCAGTCCCCAAAGCCCGCTGGGCCAATATTCACATGGTTCGAAACGGACAGCAGACCTGGATGTTTAACGAACGGGGTGAGTTAATCATCAGCCAGCTTTCCCCGCAGGGATATCAGGAAATCAGCCGGTCGCATCTGATTAATCCTACCCTGGGCCAACTGGATCAGCGGGGAGGAGTTTGCTGGTCCCACCCGGCCTTTGCCAATCAGCACGTTTATATTCGTAATGATGAAGAGATTGTTTGTGCCAGTTTAAAGGAGTAAGCCATGAGTAAGAAAATGCTATCCATGATTCTGGTGGCGGCCGTTTGCGTAACAGTGGGGCACATTCTTGCCCAGCCGGGCGGCAGCGAAAATCCAAACCCGGATTCGCAAACCCCGCCGCCGCGTCCGGAACGCAGCATGGATCCGGAAAGTCGCCGAAACCGGCCGCCCCGGGGTGAAAATACGGCTGCGCTGAAGCCGCCTTTGCCCCAGAACGAAACGGAGAAAAAAATCCTGGTGGTTCTGGAGGAGATGAACCGCGGCGAATCGCGCGGTATGATGAACGTATCCCCGACCGACGGCCGGCTCCTGCGGCTCCTGACTGAATCCCTGGGCGCCCAGCAGGTCGTTGAAATCGGCACTTCCAACGGTTACTCCGCCATCTGGTTCTCGCTGGCGCTGCGAACCACCGGCGGCAAACTGATTACCCATGAACTCGATGCCGGCCGGGCGGCCCTGGCCCGTAAAAATTTCCAGCGTGCGGGTGTGGATGGCCTGATTACCCTCGTGGAAGGAAATGCCCACGAGACCGTCAGCCAACTGGAAGGGCCGATTGACATCCTTTTTCTGGATGCCGATAAAGAAGGCTATTGCGATTATCTGAAAAAACTCTTGCCGAAGGTGCGGCCGGGCGGCTTGATCCTGGCCCACAATACCAACATGTCCAGATCCATGAAGGAGTACCTTGACGCCGTAACCACCGACCCGGCCCTGGAAACCCTTTTCCTGTTTCAGGAGGGGGCCGGTATCGGTGTAACCCTGAAAAAACGCGAATAATCCTGGTTTCCGGGCGAAAGTATGGATGATGGCTGCTGACCCGAAAAAGCAACTCTCCCTGCTGGACTCGACCTGTATTATTGTCGGGATTATCATCGGTGCCGGCATCTACCAGATGACCCCCGACATCGCCAAAGGGGCTTCGAGCGGCTGGGGATTGTTGCTGCTGTGGCTGGCGGGCGGCCTGATTTCACTCTGCGGGGCACTGGGCTATGCCGAGCTGGCCGCTGCCTATCCCTTCCAGGGGGGAGACTACATCTATCTCAGCCGCGCTTATGGCCGCTGGGCCGGCTTTTTGTTCGGCTGGCTGCAGGTTGTGATTGTTAAGCCCGGCGACATTGCCGTCATGGCGTTTGCCTTTGCCGCCTATGCCCGGGTCATCTACGATCCTTTTGCCGGTATAACGGTCTCTTATGATTTTATCCCTTGGAAGTCATATGCCGGGCTGGTCGTTCCTGCCGGGCAATTGCTGTACGCCGGCGGAGCTGTGGCGGTCTTAACGGCCCTTAACATCCTGGGTGTGCGGGAAGGCAAATGGACCCAGAATCTTCTGACCCTGGTCAAGGCCCTGGGTCTGTTGTTTATTGTCGGTGCGGCCCTGTTGTCCCCGGTCCCGTCGGAAGTTACTGCCCCCGATTTTACCCCCTTGCCGCCCAGCCTGGCCCTGATTTTCGTGTTGTTTACCTTTGGCGGCTGGAACGAGATTGCCTACGTGGCCGCGGAAGTCAAAAATCCCCGGCGCAATATGGTGCGGGCCTTGGTACTGGGTTTGCTGAGCGTAACGGTTCTGTATCTGCTGGTGAACGGGGCCTTTCTCTATTCCCTGGGATACCGGGGCATAGCCGCTTCCGGGGCTGTCGCCGCCGACAGCATCGCCGCGGCTTTCCCCCGCCGGGGCGGCCAAATCATCAGTGCCCTGATCTGCCTATCCGCGCTGGGCGCGGTGAGCGGCCTGATTTTTACCGGCGCCCGGGTCTCCTACGCCCTGGGAACCGGGCATCGAGTATTCAGCGTCTTGGGCCGCTGGAATGCACGGAGCGGGGTTCCCGTCCGGGCATTCCAGCGGCCCAAGACGCTGAAATGCCCGGACGGGAACCCCGCTCCGTGCTCTTGTCCTGCAGGGAATCATGGCCATCGGCTTGATTGTGGTTCTGGGTTCCTTTGTCAACACCATCCTTTATACCGCCGCGGCCGTCTATACCTTCTATCTGGCCACCAGTATATCCGTTATCCTGTTGCGCCGCAAAGAGCCGCGGATAGAACGTCCCTACCGGGTAACGGCTTATCCGCTTCCCACCCTCGTATTCTCTGCCGTCTGTGCCTGGCTTATTTACAGCTCCGTATCGTATGCCATCGCTTATAAACCGGTCGGCCTGTGTATCTCGCTGGGCGTTTTCCTGCTGGGGATTGTACTGTACCGGATCAGTTCCGCCCGCTAATGCAAAATCGCAAAAGCAAAAGGTTCAGGGTGTCGGCTCGCGCACCAGGGGAACGAACCGCACCGGCAGCAGCGACTCTCTGCTGATAAGGCCCGCCTGATCTTTGCGGATTCGCACCAGATTTTGCACCCGTGAATTCTCACCCACCGGAATCACCAGGCAGCCGCCCGGCTTGAGCTGATCCAGCAGCGGCTGCGGTACATGATCCGGGGCGCAGGTGACAATCATGGCATCAAACGGCTGATGCTCCTGCCAGCCTTTATAGCCATCCCCGATTTTCACCTGAATCGTTTCATACCCGAACTGTTTCAGCTTGTCCCGCGCACTCCGGCCCAGCGGCTCCACAATCTCGATGCTATATACATAAGGTGTCAATTCCGCCAGCACCGCCGCCTGATAGCCCGAACCGGTCCCCACCTCCAGCACCTTCTTCTCCGGCGTAAGCCCCAGCAGGCTCGTCATATACGCCACTATGAACGGCTGGGAAATGGTCTGGTCGTACCCGATGGGCAGCGGCATATCGGCATACGCCAGCAGCTGCTGGCTTTCCGGTACAAACCAGTGACGCGGCACCTGCTGCATGGCTTCCAGCACCTTCGCATCATTCAGGTCATAAGCGCGGCGGATATATTCAACCATTTCCCGGCGTTCCGACTCCCGTTCCTGCGACCGGGGCCGCGGCCACCCAGCCGTTTCCGGCTTGATATCCTGATTCGGAGCCTGGAAAACACGGTACGGTGGGGGAGTTTCCGGAGGAACCGGGCTTTTTTTACAGGAGCCAAATATCCACATTCCCCACACAGCCAGCAGGATCATAACAACAGATACCCCGCTGCTGCCCATCCATGTTTTCCCGACTTTTACAGGTTCGTTCGTCATTTCCAATTTTCCAAAATTGCGATGGTTGCCGGATATGCCCGCGGCTTACTCTTAAAAATTATACCACAAAAATTCCTTCCGGCCAAAAACAGCCTGTAAGTTCTTGTTATCTAATCAGATATTTGCCTATTCCCAGTTGATTTCCACCTGCTCAAGGTCTTTCAAAATACCACTTCATGTGATATAATACTTTTACATAAAAGATGATTTATAGCGGAATTCCATATGCAAGAATGGATTAAACCAATGGCTGCCTGCTTCCTGCTCCTGGGCTTCTGCTTGGCACCCTTCAGCACGGCGGAAGAACCAGCCTCCCCCTCGTCTGCCGTCGTCCTTCCCCAGCCGCCGGCCGCTCCTTCCCTCTCCGACGGCCTCATCCCCTCGCCGGAACCTGACTGGCCCCAGTGGCGCGGTCCACGCCGGGACGGCATCTCGGACGAGAAAGGTTTGCTGCCAGCCTGGCCGCCCGATGGACCGAAACTCCTCCGTAAAATAGACGGCCTGGGTGCCGGTTGGTCCTCCCCCATTATTGTGGGCCGGCAGCTATTTATTACCGGCGATGTGGGTGATGATCTGGTGATTTTTGCCTTCGATACGAAAGGGACTGCCCTCTGGCAGGCCAAAAACGGGCCGGCCTGGAAGAAGTCATATCCCGGCGCACGTGCCTGCTGCGTCTTTTCCGAAGGCAAAATCTATCATTTGAATGCCCACGGGCGTCTGGCCTGCCTGGATGCCGCCTCCGGCACGGAACTTTGGTGGCTGGACATTCTGAAAGAATTCGAGGCCCAAAATATCAAATGGGCCTTGAGTGAATGTCTGCTGGTGGATGGCCCGCGGCTCCTCGTTACCCCGGGCGGGAAAAAGGCGCTCATGGCCGCCCTGGATAAGCACACCGGCCGGATCCTCTGGACCACCGCCCCGCTTGAGGAGGATACCACCTCCCACTGTTCCCCCATCCTCTTCCAGTATGCCGGCCGACGCTTAATCACCAACTGTTCCTCCGCCCACGGCTTTGGCGTCGATGCCGATACCGGCCAGCTTCTCTGGACCGTCCCCCTGAAAAATCCCTACGGCACCAATGTTGCCACCCCCGTCTATGGCGGCGGCTGCCTGTATTATGTAACTCCCTATGCCGAGCTGGGCCGGGCCTATCGTCTCCAGGCAAAAGAAAATACCATCACTACCGAGCATCTCTGGACCTGCCCCCTGGACACCGTCACCGGCGGGGCGGTGCTGGTGGACGGCACCCTCTATGCCTCCGGCTACCAGGATTGCAAATGGTGGCTGGTTGTCGATTGGCAGACCGGCCAGACCAGAAGCGAATTCAAAGGCCTGACCACCGGCGCCGCCATTTATGCCGATAACCGGCTCTATTGCCTCGACGAAACCGGCACCGCGGCCCTGCTGCAACCGTCAGATAAGGGCCTGGAACTCCAGGGCCGCTTCCGCCTGACCGCCGAAAAGGTTCGCGATGCCTGGGCACATCCTGTCTTGCTGCACGGGATCCTTTACCTCCGCTATCACGATACCCTGTGGTGTTTTGACGTGAAAGACGGTTCCTAGGTGCCATCCGCTCCGCCGAATGGCGCTTCACCAGGCGGGGGTAACCGGCCAGTGTGCCTGCGATTTTACTTTCGAAAGGTTTTTCTGGCTTCGTACATCGCCAGAATGTTTTCTACCGGGGTATCCGGCTGGATGTTGTGGGCCGGGGCCAGGATAAAGCCGCCGTTTTTACCTACCGTTCGAATCCGTTCGTGTACCTCGGCGATGACCTCTTCCTTCGTGCCGAAGGGCAGGGTTTTCTGGATGCTGATGGTCCCGTGAAAACAGATTCGGTCGCCGAACTCTTTTTTCAATTCCGCCGGGTCCATATCCGCGGCCTCCGGCTGAATGGTATCATAGATGTCCACCCCCGCCTCAATCAGGTCCGGCCAGATCTTTCGCGTGGAGCCGCAGCTATGCATCATAACCTTGGCCCCGTAGCGGTGTCCCAGCTCGCACATGGCCTTGACCTTGGGGAAAAATAATTTCCGCCAGACTTTGGGGCTGATCAGCAGGCCGTTTTGCGTGCCGTAATCGTCGCCAATCCAGAAGATATCGACTTTCCCCCGGCACGCCTGCAGGGCTTTTTCGCTTCGCCCGTAGCAGATTTCGAAACGCTTTTCCATGCAGGCCATACCCACGGGATCTTCAGTCGCGATGTCCAGAATCACCTGCTCGTTCCCGCGGGCATTCGAGATGCCGTTGATGAGGTCAAGGTTGCCGGAGGAGCCGTAGATGATGGCGTAATCGGCGTACCGCTCACACAGGCCGGCCAGCTGATCGTAGTCGAACCATTCCACCTTCGGCCAGCGAAAATTTTCCACGTCCCGGATCGTTCGGCATTCGGCCAGCGGCAGGCAGGCGGATTCCAGATAGGTGCCGGCCTGATTCACCACCGGCTTGACTATCCAGCCCCAGTAC
>JAKQBU010000450.1 GCA_029573975.1 Planctomycetota bacterium | reverse complement strand
GGCGGTGGCGGCCACGATCCGCCTGGGGGAAACCGTTTACGATGCCAGTGGTTTCACGGAAAAGGACAACGATAAAAATCCGTGGGCGTCCGGTTCTTTCGCGGCGGGCGGGGAAGTCAACACCGCCACGTTCAAGCCGTTCAAACCTTCGGGGGAATTGACGCGTGATTTCGGCGCCTTGTGCAATCCGGGGCAAACGGACTGGGAAGATACGCTGCGTGACGAACATCGGTATCAGCGGATTCCGCACCTGCCGGCACAAATCAACGATCTGCGTGACTTTCAGCCGGGCAAGCCCGTGTTTCTTTCGGAATACGGGGTGGCCAGCGCGGTGGATTTGCCGCGCCAGGTGCTTCATTATGAGCAGATCGGG
Organism: Planctomycetota bacterium; assembly: GCA_029573975.1. The sequence continues at coordinate 10,758 of JAKQBU010000450.1, read as the reverse complement.
CTGGGGCAATCGGAAGATGCGGACCTGTATCGCGGTTTTTACAACTCATTCCTGGCTGACTGGAAAAAGTGGAATATGGCCGATACGTTCGGGACGCAGGAAAACTATTTTCGGCTGTGTGTGGCGAAAATGGCCGGCTTGCGGTTGACGGGGATGAACGCCATCCGCGCCAATCCCGTCTGTGTTGGTTACAGCCTGTCGGGTACCTACGATCACGGTTCCTGCGGGGAAGGCGCGACGGGGACGGAGTTCCGCGACCTGAAACCCGGCGCCACCGATGCGATGTTCGATAGCTTCTATCCGCTGCGGCTCTGCCTGTTCCCGGAGCCTTATCATGTTTATCGGGGCGGGAAGGTGCAACTGAAGGCCGTCGTGGCGAACGAAAACGCGCTCCTGCCCGGGGAATACCCGATCCACGTGCAGGTCATCGGGCCGGACAATCGGAGCGTATTCGACAAAACCGTGAAGGTGACGATTCAGGATCCCCAGGCCCGGCCCGAGCAGCCGATGGCGATCCCGTTTTTCGAGGAAGAAGTGGTTATGGATGGACCGTCGGGCCAGTACCAGTTCGCGGCGGCATTTGTACGGGGCGGGGCGGCGGCGGGCGGCACGGCTGATTTTTATGTGACGGATGCCACAGAGATGCCCGGGATGGAAACCGAGATTGCCATTTGGGGCGATGACCCGACGGTGGCGAAATGGATTGCCCAGCGGGGCGTGAAATCGCATCCGCTGGCCGTTGACCGCCAGAGCGGCCGGGAGGTGATCGTGGTCGGGCGCACACCGGCGGCGGACACCGGCCAGTGGCGGGCGCTGGCGGAGCATATCGCCCGCGGCTCGACGGCCATCTTCCTGGTACCCCAGGTATTTCAAAAGGGTGACAACCCGGTCGGCTGGGCGCCTCTCAAGAACAAGGGAAGACTGCACGGCGGGGCCGACTGGTTTTATGTCCATGATCCGTGGACGACGAACCATCCGATCTTCGATGGTTTGCCCGCGGGCGGCCTGATGGACTACACCTTCTATCGCAGCTTGATTTCCGATGTGCGCTGGAGCGACCTGGACGCACCGGACGAACTGGCCGCCGCCTCGATCAACACCTCGTTCACGTATGATTCGGGATTATTGATCGGGGTATATAAGCTGGGGGCGGGGCGGTTTGTTTTGAACACACTGGGCATTTGTGAGCGGTTGGGCGAGGACCCGGCTGCTGAACGGCTGCTGCGAAACCTGATCCGCTATGCCGCCACCGAGACTAACAAGCCCCTGGCCGATTTGCCGTCTGGATTTGAGGAACAACGGAAAGAATTTGGCTATTAAGCCGCCGATTTCACCGGCTTTGGGTTTTCAGCGGCAGACAGCTACCGCGGCCTCGACTACGGCATAAATTTCCGCGAAAAACAAACGGGCAAGATTGGCACAGCGAAATAGCACCCAGGATGTACTTGTCACTATTTAATCTGGCGGCCACCTGGCTCAGCAGCGAAGGCCAGCCCGGCTGGTATCCGGCCTGTAATCTGGACGGCGCAGACAACACCATCGCCCTCACGGACCTGGTCCTCTTCGCGTAGTCATGGCTGAAATAAGACTTGATGTACACATTTTAGAATTCGAGCCAAAAAAGAAGACCGCCGGGGATTTGTTCCGGCAGTCTTCCTTCGTTTTCATGCTGTACTTCTCAGTACACTAATTCTTTATCTTCCATAGAAGCCCTTTCATAGTAACCAACTTACCACCCGCTTACACTCTATATTATAAAATATAATTCCCGCCAATGCAAATCTCTCTGTCCTGCATCCCCTGCCGTCATAACCTGATCATTATTACTTACATTTAAAGCACTTACAATACATACCAATCACGCCGAGCGCCAGGTAATACCCATTATCCGCGCTTTCCAATACCCCGCATGCTGCACGCATGGGAACCACAAGACATAAGGTGGACAGGAAAGGGATGGGATGGGAATACAAGGGATTTCACAGGGCATTAACGCATAATTTTTCCTTCTTCCAGATCGGCGGCATCGGCGTCGGGTTTGGCCTGGTCGGGATCGGGAGGAACTTCGTAGATGCGGATATTGTCGAACCAGTATTCGGCTGGGGGCCAGTAGGGATAGATGCAGAGGCGCAGGTATTTGACATTTTCGGTCAGTTCCCGGCTGGTGGGATGGCGCGGTTTGGCATGGGTGTAGGTTTTCCACTGGTCGGAGCCGCCGACGGTAAATTTGGTGGTATAGATATAACGGAGGCGGTACTTGATCGGGCGGCCTTTTTCGTCCTGGAGCGGTTGGCCGCGGGCGATGCGGAACTGTTCCTGAACGGAGGGGCATTCGTCGGCAAAGCTGATGACGGGTTTCTCGACGTAGCCGCGGAGGAAGACATAGGCGGGCGGGCCTTTGGCATCCACATAGACTTTGTAGGCGGCGCCTTTTTTGATTTCGATTATGTCGGACCAGAAGAAACCGCCGTCCAGGCCGGCGATGGTGTCGTATTTCGGTTCAACGGTGGGCAGCTTTTGCGGAGCGTTTTTCAGTGGATTTCCATGAATGAAGCGGTCCACCCACCATTGATAGGCCTGTTTCTGGGTGACATCGGTATCGATTTTGATTACCTTGCCGCGCTGAGGCTGGTTGGGGTCCCTGGTCCAGTAGAAAACCAGATTGTCCACCGGCTGCCAGCAGTCCGGCTGGGAGGCATCCGAGGAGGGGGTTTCAAAATCGCCGTTGGCAAGCAGATTCTGGCTCTCGTTAGCCGGTTTTTCGATTATTTGAGAATCTTCGGTAGTTGGAGCCTTGGGCGGCTGGGGGGTTTTGGTCTGGCCGGATGCCGGTGCGGAAGCGAGCCATAAAAGGAACAGGGCGAGGAAGGAAATTATTTTATTCATGGTATTATTCCTGCTTCAGGATTTTTAGCTGCTGGACTGCCTTTTCCCGCCAGGGGCTGTTTAAACCCCCGCGGACCAGGGCCTCCAGAGCCGCCGTCTGATTATTGGTATCTCCCGATTGCCGATAGGCTTCGGCGAGCAGCCAGCCGGCTTCAGCCTCAAAGGGGCTGCCCTGGACCAGAGGGCAGGCGATTTTAAGCGGCTGAATCCCAGCGGCGGGACGGCCGCCCAGGATTTCCACCTTTCCCAGCCAGAACAGGATTTCGCCGCGGGGCATATCGACGGGGAGCTGATCGTACCAGGCCATGACGGCATCGCGAGCCGCATCGAACTGACTGCTATCGATAAATTCGATAATCTGCTGGGGGTAGGCTCCGATTTTGGCGGCCCGCACCGGCTGGGGGATGATCGGTTCGGCGAGGGCTTCGGCGGTCAGGTAATCTTCACCGGCCTTCTCCTTTTGCCCGGCGCAGAGATGAGCGTCCCCTATGGCCATAGTGGCGCTGCGAAAGGCCTGTTTGAGGGGACCGCGCAACACGTCTTGCTGCACCAGAGCCTGGGCTTGCTGATATTCAGTTTCGGCTGATTCCAAATCGAACAGATGGACGCCGAGGTGCCGGATGAGCCGTTCGAGAATCTGCATTTTTTCCACGGGGGCGGAGGAGAGTTCCAGAGCGGAACGCAGATGAGCGGCCGCTTCCGGCGGGGCGTCAGAACACCAGGCGGCCTGCGGTTTGCCTACCTCACCGGCCAGGAACAAGTGAGCCAGTAGGCGGACCGGATCGGGGGTATCGCCGCGGTCCAGGACCGTCTGGGCCGTTTCCCGGGCGGGATGCCGGGCGCCGGTTTCGTCGAGGAAATTGGCCAGTTCGAACAGGGCGGCCGGCGAGAGTCTGCTTCGATCATACCTGGAAACAAGGGGCAGGTATTCAGGATATTGGCCGGCGGTGAAACTTTCGCTGAGGTGTTCGATGGGGAAAACCTCCAGGGGCCAGGTGCGTTCGATTTTCCGGCCGTCGGGGGCAGCAGCAGCAAGTCTTATCTGGTAGGAACCGGGCAGGAGGAAGATGTGATCGGCAGTTGGTTCCTTTGCCTGCTGGCCGTCGCCGAAATCCCACTGCACGGACCAGCCGTTCCAGTCGATGGTTTCCCAGGCGGCACTGGCATGGAAGCGGAAGCGGGTATATTGTCCGAAGGAGCGTTTCTGAGGCCAGAGGCTGTCGATCAGTTCCATTTTCGGCAGGAGGGTTGGGCCGGCGTTTTGTTCTTCGTAGCGGAGGACGCGGGCCGGTTTGGGCTGGGGGAAGAAACTGTCCGGAATGCCGATATAATATTCGCTTTCCGGCGGTTTGTAGCCCAGAAAGGCGACCTGATAGAGCAGTACCTCTTCGTGATAATATTCAATATAGTGTAAACCGGCGGCCAGCGAGCGTTCGGCGTTTTTCTGGCCCAATGCGCCGCGCTGTTCGGTATGCCGGCCGGGCCAGTGGACCAGTTCGGCACCGTCCAGGAAACTGAAACTGCTTTCATTGGAGGCGGTACAGAAGCCGTACTTCGCGTCGGCGGGCAGGCGAATCCAGCCGCGATAGATGCTGAGAAAATAATCCGAGTCGCCGAAGGGATTGACGCCATCGGAAATATTTTTTCGGTAATCCGCACCGTCCGGCGGCGGCGATTGCTCCATCAGGCGGGCCAGTTCCTCAACCGAATTGGGATTATCCATATCCCGGGGGCGGCGCCAGGTAGCCAGGACCAGTCCGACCCGGGGGATCCAGCCCTGCGCTGCCGGTCCGGCGGCGGGCGGACCGCTGCCGGGGCGCGGATCGGCAATGGCCTGCATGGGATCCGGTTCGGCATCGGATTTGCCGAAATAAATAGTGAAGGTATCCTGTGGGGCCGGGCAGCGGAAGCTGAGCAGTGAATCCCGCCGGGGGTCATGGAAGGTGAGCTGCCAGGGAACAGGCCGGCCGGCACTGTCGAAGATACGATAGTCATACCCCTGAGGATGGGCGGTCCCGCTATGATGGATTCGTACCGCCGCCACATCGACATCCCGGTCTTTTTCCATAACGAGGAGTATAGCCCGGTACGGCCAATCGGGGACATGCCAGTCCTGCGAGAAAACAGAGGAAGCCATGCCCGGCAGCACCGAACTAAGAATATATGCAACTGTTAATGGACGCTGGAAATTCATGCTCGCTATTCCCTTATTTTTCCGCATTGCCGCTGATGGCTTTGTAATAGGCCGCCACCATATCTTCGTAGCCTTCGGGCAGGGCCTGTTGCGTGCCGGCGGTAATTTCCTGCCGCAGCTCAGGTGGCAGATCGCGGGCTTTTTGCAGGGACAGGTTCACCGCCTGATCGGTCCGGCTTTCCGTCTGGCGGAGGGCATCTATGGCCATTTTGCGTTTGGCGGCGGCGTCCTCGTAACGCAGGTCGCGGTAATCCTGTTCGATCGTTTCCATCAGGTCGATGGCCCGCTGCATGGTACCGAGGGGTTTGCCCTGCAGGTTCAGTTCGTGGGCAATCCGCTGGGCCTTCTCCCGCAGAATCGCCTGATGCTGAGCCAGCCGTTCCATATCCTTGACGAAATCCGGCGGAGTGCCGCCCTGCAAGCCGCGGGTACCGCCGCCGGTTTTCTTGCCGCCGCCGGTAGCGCCGCGGGGATCCAGTTGTTTATCGGCTTTGGGGACTCCGGCTTCATACGGTTCACTGGTCAGCCGGGCGGGGGTGGGGCGGCCTTCCAGGGCACGGGAGGTATCCCCGACCATTTGCCCGCTGGCCCGGCCGCGCCGGCCGGCACCGGATCGTCCGGTCATCTCGCTGGCGTTGGGCAGGCGGTTACCGGTTTTGCCCAGGGCGGCAAAGGAGCTGATAGGGCCGTCTTCGATGCCCCAGCCGACCTGCATATTCCCGCCCCAGGCACCGGTAATGTCGTCGGCGCCTTCGTCAAAATCGGACATATCTTCAATCAGGTCCCCGATCATGTCCTGGAGGCTGGAGGGCAGGGGAGTTTCCGGAACCTCAAACATGCCTTCCATGGGGTCTTCCATGACCCAGCGGACGGAGTCCACGGTATCCGGCATCCACATCTCCAGATCCTCGGCCACTTGTTCGGCCAGGGCCTTGGCACCTTCTTCCAGCGGAGTGGCGATTTCGGTACGGGGCGGTTTGGACTGTTTCTCAATCTCTTCAAAGATGGTACTAAGATTGTCGGCCAGATAATCATCGGCCACAAAACCCTGCGGCAGTTTGGTGATGGCATCGACGGAATCCTTGAACCAGTTTTTCCAGCGATCCACCTGGTGTTCTATTTCGCTCAACTTCTCCAGGTCCTCACCGCTTAGTTCTTCCTTGTCCTGAAACTTGGGCATTTTTTCATACTCTTCCTCGATTTGTTTGACATCGTTGAAGAACTGATCGAGGTCTTTGGACAGCTTTGCCAGTACGTCAGTAGTCATCTGATGCTGGGCCGGTTCCTCCTTCTTCATGGTTTTCAATTGTTTGCGGACCTGTTCGTTGCGGTTCAAACGCAGCAGCAACTGTTCCAGGGCGGCGATAATCTCATCCTGGACCGGCAGCGATTGCGCGGCAAATTGTTTGGCGGCTTCCGCATCGGATTCATCCCGATAATTTTCGAGCAGCTTCATCGCCTGCACCATCGATTCGGAAGACAGTTGATTTAATTCTGCCACGATGGAACGGCCGGGGAAGGCGCTGCGCTGCATGATATCGGCCAGTTGCCGGGTCTGCCGCCGGATGAGGCCCTGGCGGTCGATCAGTTCCTGCGGCGGTTTGTTTTCCGCGGTCTGGGCACGATTCAGCCGCTGCAGACGAATCAGTTCTTCCAGGATGGCGGCATAATCGGAAAGCTGTTTCTCCATCAGTTCCGCGGCCTGTTCGGCGGTAAGCACGGTCAGATAGAATTTGCGGGTCTCCGCCCGGCCGGGTCCCTGGGCTATTCCCTCGAAACCGGGATTGCGATCCAGGGCCACAGCCCAGTACTGCAAACGGTCCCCCCCGGCCAGTCCCAATTCGATCATCGTCCGGGTGAGATTCAAATCGAGATGTTTTTGGGGTGGTCCCTCGTTCGGCCAGGTTTCCAGAATTACCATTTCCGGGCTTTCATTGATTTTGCCCAACAGGGTAACCGGCCCCAACCCCAGGTCGTCCTGAGCGGCGATGACGAAATCGACACTGGAATCAGGCCGCTGCTGGAGGTCGCGGCCCGGTTTGGCCAGGGCAACGGCAGGAGGGCCGTCCCGCTCCAGGGAGATGGTAAAGGTAGTGGGTATTTCCACCTCGTAGCCCTGGTTATCCTTCAACTGGATTCGGTACGTACCGGCTTCGGTGAGGGTGAGGGCTGCCTGCCATTGGGTGGAGGGCAGAGATTGACCGTCCAAAACCTTGCCGGATATTACTTGGCCATTATTTCTATTTATTGTAAGCTGGTTCAGCGGTTTATTGGTCCGAAAGGTCAAGAGCGCTGTGGTTCCCGGCAGGCCGTGCAGATGGCCGTCGAAATCTTCAATCGTATAGTTCGTTAAACCACAATAAGGAGGATACTGATAGGTAACGGCCATCGACTCAAGGCGGGGGCGTTTATCCACGGCAATTTCGATGGTTTGGCTGCGGGCATCCCCGGCGGCAACAGAAAAACGGAACGGAGAATCCACCGCCGGGAAAGTATAAGCAAAGGCGCCGCTGCCGGTAGAATCCATACGAAGGCGGTGTACCTGCTGCCGGGCGTCCAGCCAGGACAAATCCGCCTCTTGCGGAATGCGGCCCGAAGTGGTCGAATAGACCGTCAGCGGAGTACCTTCCAGCAGGCGCGGGCCGGGTTTCAGTTCCACTGCCAGTTTCGTCCAGGTGAAAGGAGCGATATCGGCACCGGGCAGAAGGATGCGCAAAATGCTGGTGCGGGCCGCAGCGCCGGCCCAGGCGGCATACCCGGCAACGGCCAGGAGTACGATTCCCAGGATGGCCGCATTGCGGCGCAGGACCGTAGCGGTAATGGCAGGTCCCGGATCAGTGTCCCCGGCGGCATGGAGACCCTCGGCAACAATCGCGGCAACCAGTTTGGGGGCCGCGGGAGAGGTTTCCCGCCCCAATTGCAGGGCATTGATCAAACGGTTGCCCAGCGCGGGAATGCGGCTCTCCATCAGTGCGGCGAAAAAGTCATCGCTGTGCTTAGCAAGGAGAGGCCGAAAAATATATCGATAAGCCGCGGCCAAAAAAACCAACCATAACAGCAAGGCCAGCATCCATCGTGCGGAATGGCCGAAACCAGCCAGATGGTCCATCAGGGTGAACAAAACGGCAGCCGCCAGACCGAGGGCGGCCGTTATCAGTCCCCCTTCCATGATTCTTCTGGCCCGCCATACGCGGCGAACCAGTTGAAGATGTTCCAGTAATTGAAAATAATTTTCTTTCATGGCCGGTTCCTCAGATTAACTGATTCCTTCTGCGGACGATCCATTCCACGGTGACCAGGATCAGAAAAACAATAAACAATGTCGGTGAGTTCCATAGCTGGCTGGTTTGCGCCCTGCTGATGATGCGCGGCTCAGCCGGCAGCGATTCCACCAGCTTCCGCACAGCCGGGTCATCGGTGATTTCGGCGTACAAGCCGCCAGTGGTCCGGGCAATCTGCTGCATGAGCGCCGGGTTGGGGGCGGGGTCTTCCAGTTCGATCTGGGAACCTTCGACCAGGAATTCGGTCTGCTGATTGGCCAGATCGGAGCCGGAGCGGAGCAGACGGGCCAGAACCTGGAAGCGGCCGCCGCGGCCGGGGAAGTACGCGGCGGTCCAGCGATTTACATTGGTTACATCACTGGCCGGCGTCAGCGGGATAGTTTGATTATCCGGGGTATGAATCGACAGTTCCAGTGCGGCCTTTTCGCCTTCCTCGCCGGGGAGCATGACGGCGGGATTGCGGCTGACGGTGAGTGTAACCCGGCTGCCGCGCTGGTACAAGGCCTTATCCGTCGATATCCGCAGGGCAGTTTGTTCGGTAGCAATATCCCGATGTGCCAGCCAGCGGGTCATCTGCGACCAGAACCGGACATACAGGGCATCCGATTGCCCGGCAAGCCGCAGCAGCCGGGACCAGCGCCAGGTGGTATCGGCGGTCAATACCGTAACCACTCCTTTGCCGAACGGCTGAGCGGCCAGCACGGTGTAACCTTCCTGATCGGCTGACTGGGGATTGGCCAAAGGATGGCGCGCCAGCACGGTGGCGGCCGGCTTGTTACCTTTCACGGCGGCCACGCCTTTCAATTCCGGCAGGGAATTCCACAGCCGGGCATCCTGGGCCATATCGCCGGTAATCGCAAAGGCCGGATGGCGGCGGCCTTCATAGGTCAGATCGAAACGGAAAGGCTGATCGATCTGCTGCATACCGCCCTCCGCAATCTCAACGGGTAACAGATCCGCCAGAGGAGTACGTATCAGGCCGTTTTCCGAAAGGTTCAGATAGCCGCCGAGAATCATCAACCCTCCGCCGTTTTCTACCCAGGTTTTCAGGGCGGCATAGGCGGAATCGTCCATCATTTTGGCCTCGAAATCACCCAGCAGGACGACATGGATTTTTTCGAGCCGCTCGGGGCTAAGCAGTTCCGAACCGGTCATAACGCCGGCGACGGAAATCTCCCGCGGGCTGGCGGAACGCACGAAACTGATCAAGTCCACGTCGGGGTCCCGGCTGAGGCATTCGCGCAGGAACTTGTATTCCGGGCGCAGGGTGCCTTCAATATAGAGCACTCGGATCGGATCGGCTTCCACCCGCAGCTTGAACATGGAAGAATTATTCACCGTGGTTCGTTCCTGCGCCTGGGGCGGCAACTGGGCCGTTAAAACAAAATCGCCGGGTTCTTCGGGGGTATATTGGATATTCACGACTTGTTCGGCGGCGCTCTCGTCGAACCGGACAAACTGGCTGACCAGGATCCGGCCTACTCGTTCGATGGCTAACGGGACTTCTATTTTCCACGGGCCATCCTTGCGCAACTGTACTTTTATGGCAACGGTATTGTGAACCAGAGTCCGGGACGGGCAATCGACCGAAACTACCGACAAATCAATGCTGGGATCCACACCCCCGGCTGGAGCGGGGAAGCTTACCGTATAGACGGGCAGAGGATACTCCTCCAGAACCATATAATTTTCCCGGCTGGTGGTATCGCGGCCGTCGGAAATCAGCAGAACACCCGCCGCATGGCGTCCGCGCAACCGGCCGCTGACCGACTGCAAGGCCCGGACCAGATCCGTCTGCTCCACGGCCGGCTCTTCGGGTAGCTTCATGGAATCATCAGGAATCTCTTTTCCTAAAATGTCGAACCAGCGTACTGCAAATCGTTTTTTCAGATCCTGGGCATGCGGCGATAAATTGATCCAGTCCCGCATAAACGGATAGCGATGGATCCAGTCGCCCGGACGCAGCGGCTGGGCCAGCGACATGCTCTGCGAATTATCAAAGATGACCGCCAGTTGCGGGATTTCGGTTTGTTCGACCCGGTCCTGCCAGCCCGGCTTCACCAGGGCCGCCAGCAGCAGCAGGACGCCCAGGCAGCGTATCAGCAGCAGCACCCAGGCCAGTTTTCTTTCACTCAGGCGGAATATGTCCCGGTAGGTGAGAACCAGAAAAAGCAGACAGCCGGCCATCAGCAGAATCCAGAACCAGGGCGGATTCATCTTTTGCAATACCAGACTGGCGAAAATACACTTCATATCATGCTATCCTTATGGTTTCTCCATCATTGTCAGGCGGCCGGCTGGTTCGCTGCCGGCAGGAGGTCGCGGCGGTTCAGGGCGTCGGCGGCCCGCAAGATGCGGCGTTTGGACAATTGGCTGGCCAGCAGCGGTTCCGCCAGC
>JAKQBU010000436.1 GCA_029573975.1 Planctomycetota bacterium | reverse complement strand
TCCTATTATACCGCTCCGCTCCACCATCCCCCATCCCCATCCATTCCGTTAGTTCCATCAGGAGAACTTGATTGTCCGAGGCGGGTATCTTACTGTTAAGCAGGCGGGGCGCGGCCCCTTCAATAACATCAAACCAAAGAGGGTGAACCATGACGAATCAGAAATTACGCGTGGGTATGATTGGGGCCGGATTCATCAGCCACTTCCAATCCGTGGCGATGGAACAGGTGCGGAATATGGAGTTGGCGGGTGTGACATCGCTGGCCGGTGCGGAAGCGTTCGCCGCCTCGGCGCGCGCTCGTAACCTGGGTCCGGCAACGGTGTACCCCAACGTAACCGAACTGGTCAAAAATGTGGACGCCATAGCCATCTACTGCCCGAATTACACCCGGGTGGCCATCATGGAAGAGATCGTGGCCGCCGTGAAAGCGGGCGCGAAACTCAAAGGCGTCATCTGCGAAAAACCGCTGGGGCGGAACGTGGCTGAAGCGCGGAGACTGGTCGATCTGGCCGCGGGGGCCGGCCTTAAAACCGCCTATTTCGAAAACCAATTGCAGATGCGTCCCATCAAATCGCAGTTGAAACAGTTGGAACCGCTTCAAAAAAGGATGGGGCCTACGACGTTAACCCGCTCGGCGGAAGAACACGGCGGCCCCCACGAAGGCTGGTTCTGGGATCCCACCCGGCAGGGCGGCGGCGTGCTCTGCGATATGGGATGCCACAGCATTGCCGTGGGCTGGTATTGCCTCAATCCCATCGGCAAACCCCTGACCTTCATGCAGCCCCAGTCGGTCAGTTGCGAACTCGGTCTTCTGAAATGGGGATTGCCTTTCTGGCGCGAAAAACTCCTGAAAGACAAAGGCGTCGATTACACCAAAGTCCCGGCGGAAGATTTCTGCACCGGTATGATTACCTATAAAAATCCGGAAACCGGTCAGATCGCCAAAGCCCAGTTCACCAACTCCTGGATGTTCGAAAAACAGGGATTACGCCTCTTCATGGACGGAATGGGGCCTGGTTACGCTTTCGAAATCAACACCCTGGTCGCTCCGCTGACCATCTTCATCGGCGATGCGGCGGCGGAAGCCACGGCAGACGCCGAAGTGGCGCTGGAAAAATCCACCGCCAGCCGGGGCCTTTTGGCCGTTCACCACAACGAAGCCGACCTGTACGGATATACCGATGAAAACGTGGAAGCGGCGGAAGCCTTCCTGGCCGGGCGGGATGCTTTCCTGCCCCTGAGCTATGGCCTGGAAATCACCAGACTGGTCATGGCCGCTTATATGGCCGCCGAGAAGAAAAAAACCATCGATCTAACCGACCCGGCGGTGCAGAAGGAATTGGAAACCTACGTCCCCGCCATCCAGCAGGGAAAAGGCGGCGATGTATTACAAATGATATAAAATTACCCTTGTCTTATTGATCTCTTCTGGCCGTGGAGTAAAAAAACTTCACGGCTTTTTCATTTTCTCGATTCCCGGCTCTGGAATTTCGTACGCCCTTGGTGTAAATCAAGGATCATGGAAAAACCCCGGAAGCCCCAACCCGTCAAGATCGATCGATTCGACCTTCCCGCGGG
>JAKQBU010000426.1 GCA_029573975.1 Planctomycetota bacterium | reverse complement strand
CCGGATCATCCTCCAGCCAGGGAATCGCCCACAATGGACGTCCCGTAATCTTGGCAAACTGCTTCTCCACCGGGGCTTTGCCCACCTCCCGGTTGATGCAGCTAAACGGCATCTCTTTCGGCAGGATCTGATCGAACCTGGCCCGGTCCTGGGGCGGCCCCAGCACCCAGCCGCAGGTCGCCAGAATAAATGACGCCTGCACCCGCTGGGCGGCCTTCGTCGCCGTCAGCAAATCCTGCTCTACCGCCGCTACCGCCTCGTCCGATACCCCCGACCACGTCCACCCCTCATTGGTCCATAACCAGTAATAATCCAGCGGATGCGCTCGTCCAATCCGCTCGAACATCCCCTCATACAACTCCTGTACCACCGCCGGGTCTGCCGGATTCTTCCCCGCCTTTTCCAGCCGCTCTTTGACCAGCGCTGGGATCGTCAGCGGCGTCTCCGTCCCGATGCAACTTTTCACCCCCAGCGGCCGGGCGTACGTAAACGCCTCGCGCAGCATCGCCCCCGTGCGATTAAACAGCTCGTTGCACTGCTGGGGCGTTTGCGGCTCCGGTATCATATCCCGCATCACGTCCGGACCGAAGGCATCCTGCTCAAACAGGTCCGCCGCCCCAGAACTGTATTCGCCGGTGTTCTTCGCCGGATACCCCCATGCCGAGTTGCCCCGCTGGGTGCTGTGATACCGGCTGGGGTAGCTGAATTTCACCTGGCCGTTTTCCTCGACATCCTCCTTCACCCCGATCCACGTCGTCGGCTCCGGCCCCCAGCCGCCGCCTTCCGGGTAGGTATGCAGCCCGATAAAATTCATCCGCAGTTTCGGCAGTTGCGATAAGATTGCCTTATAATCGTCCGTGGTCCACCAGTCCGGCCCTTCCGGAAAATCATGAAACGGCAAAATCCCGCGCAGAGCAAACAGCGGCCTGCCCTCTTCCTCCAGCACCGGCACCTCCGGCAAAATTTTCTCATCCGGAATCACATCCCCCTCCAGGGAAAACCGTACTCCTAGCCGCTCCACCAGCCGGTAGGCCCCATAAAGGGTCCCTGTTTCATCCCCGCCAGCGATTACCAGTATCCGCCGCTTTCCCTCCAGGGTCTTCAATAAATAATTTTGCGATTCCAGGGAAGACAATTGGGTTTTGAGTCCTGCGTTCTGAGCCAAAACTGCCTGAACCAGTTCCCGGCTCTTCTGCCCGATCACGATCAGGTCACCCTTGTCCGGCAATTTCCCTCTGCTGGCCGCCAGCTCCGCCATCTGGCCGCTCCGCAGATACCAGTATCGCCGCAGTTCCCGTGCCGCCAGCACCTCCGCATAGCTGCACTCCGCCGGATAAACAATGGTTAGACTTTTCGCCTTGCCGGCTGGCGGCTCCGGATACCAGCCTTGCAGAAATTGCCCCAGCGTACCGGCGTAAACGGCTTCCGCCAGAAATTCCTGGCCCTGCTGATTCCCCCACGAATAGCTGATAATCAGCTTGCCCTTATACTCACAAAAATCAATATCCGAATTATTGATATCCTCCGCCTGGGCCACTTTTGCCCGCTGCTCCGCCGTCAGGTGCGGATTGAAAATAATCTTGTCTTCCTTACTAGCTTTCAACACCGGATTCAGCGGACTAGGCTCCCAGTTTATTAGATCCCGGGAACGAACCACCCGCATCTCATAGCCCTCGTGCGCCTCCAGATAAAAATCGTAAAAATACCCGTCCAGATACCGCAGGCAATGCGGGGCGGTATAGCGGTCCTTCGCATACACACATTCGGGCGGCGTAACGGTCCAGCTTTTCAAATCCTTCGAAAAAGCAAACCGCGCCGTGAATGGCACGCCCGCCTGATCCTGCGGCTCATAAATCTCAAACATCAGCACATAGCGGTCCTCCGCTTTACACATGGACGTATTGCAGATCCCGAACCCGTCCAGATCGAGATCCGTCCACTCCTCCCAGCTCTGCATATCCCGCGACGCAAAAATCTGCACCCGCTGCCCCGACCAACCTCTTTCCGTACTGGTGCCCGTCACATAGACCGTATCCCCATCCACAAACGCGCTGCCGAAGGCATAGCCCGGTGCGAAAGGGGGCGTTGCGTTCTGCGTGCCGTGTTCCACAAAACGAAAATATCCGTCCTGTGCCCAGCTCTCATCCAGAGAGTGCCCCAGATAACTCTTCCGCACCCATTCGAAGCGATAGACCTTGTCGTGGAATACAATCGGCGTACACTCCACCAGATCCAGATCGATGGTCCCCAGCTTCTGGATCAGCGGTCGGCCTTCATTATCCACCGGAGGTGTGGAAGTTGCGTAACCCGTTGCCAAAAATACTATTACAATACTTAATGTCCGTATTAGTTTGCCGTACATCTCAGGCATGAATGATTCCTTTATACATGAGCTTATCAGTTCTATACTGTACTGTTCAGGAATTATACCGGGCGTAAAATCCCTTTGCAAGTTTTTTTCTACGGTCGAGTCAGCATAAGCACGAGGGTTTCTTTTGGGGCGAGCGAGACCTCGGCCAGGCTATTTTTGATGGTTATCTGTTGGTCTGCCGGCAACACCAAAGCGTCATAGTCCCCTTCTCCCAGGACTTTCTGGTCCAGTTGTACCTGGGCGGCGGCGGGCTGATCGGCTGGGTGGTGGAGAACGAGATAGAAGCGGGGGCCCCCGCCGTAGCGTTCGATGCGCACCGTATCCGGGCTTACCCGTGCGCCGGTAATCGGTTCCCAGCCGACGGCAATCAGGTCGCGCAGCAGCCCGGCACAGTCCTGCATCATTTTCAGGTCGTTGCCATGTCCGGGATGGATGGCGTGCAGCCAGTGGCGTGTAACTTCCCAGGCAGGCCGCGGGGTATAGGGCAGGTCGGTGCAGGGTTTGCGACAGGCGATGGCACGAATGAAGTCGGGATCGGCGAATTCCGTCGCTTCGGCACCGAAGACATCGAGGTACGGAGCGGCAAAGGTCAGCCAGCCCGGAGTCATGTACCAGGAGCAATTGGCCATAAGAATCCTGCCTTCGGCATGAACGCTCTCCGCCAGAGTGCCAAGCCATTCCACGGTGGTGAAGGCCGCCACCTGGACCGGCTGATAGTCGATGGCCGAGAAACTCAGCGGGAATTTGCTATAGGGGAAGTGCGCGCGGCGGTAGTTGACCATGGAGTGCGTGCCATAGCCGCCCAGCGAGTCCAGGCCGATGCCGTCGTAGCGGGCGCCCGCCGTCTCTATGTCCCGCAGCGCCGGGCCGATAATCTGCTGGAGGTTCATCTGCCCCTTGCCGTTTGGGATCCCGGGCGCCAGGTTGCACGAGAGAATGGCTCCCCACTTGCTCTTTTGCATCCATTCGAACTGGCCGATGATACTATAGGGTTGGCCAGCCAAGTCGTGATTGAGGGACTCCATTACAATTTGAGCGGTCGCTTGAATATTTTTTTCCAGGCTGCCGCCGGTTGGGCTTACCGGATAGACCCGGTAGGGCTGGCTGGCGACCCGGGCCAGTTCCTGCGGATCGCCCTGCTCGAGCTTACGCAGGCGTTCGAGCACTTCGTCAGTGGTCGGCTGGCGGTCGAAGTCCTCCATGGTCTGCTGGTAGGTTTGCGGCTCGATATAGAATAGCGACAGGGGGCCATGCGCATTGTCCCACTGGACGGCCGGTGTACTTGCCGGACCCCAATGGAAGCGCAGGCCCGCCGCGAGCGCTCCGTCGGTTTGGCTCATGTCGCCCCAGACATACCAGCCGCCCTCCTTCGCAGCACGTTTGGTGAAGAAATTTGGGAAGAACTCGTAATAGCGCTGCAGGGCGGACCGGAAACCCCAGGCCGGATCGTGGCGATAGAGCAGGAGGCGAAACGGCGCTTCGGAGAGGGGACGCCCATCGACGCGCCGCTGGGGTACCAGGCCGAAATCGATCGCCAGATAAAACAGATGCAGCCGCGGATTGTAGGCAATGCGGTGGACAACCGGCTCATCCATGCGAATCGCCAGTGTCAACCCCGCACGCCCGGGCAGCGTAATAGCGCCCAGCGGGTACCGGGAGTGGCAGCCATTGAGGCCGTAGTCCATGCCGGTTTCCAGGCAGCTTAGCTCGACCATTTCGCCGTGGCCGGTCCGCGAGGCCGCCGCACTGTCCCACCATTTCCAGGGCCCCTCCGCCACCGGCAGCGCGAAGTAGATGGTTACGGCACGGTCCCGGCCCCGGGTGTCGGCTATCATCCCGGCGATCTCGGTATAGCCGGCTTGCGCCCGGTAGGCGGTGTTTATAGTCAAGCCCAACTCGCCCAGTTCCGCCGCCTGTTTGATTTCCCCGCCGGCCTGTTCCACCCGCCCGCCGATCATCCGGGGCGGATCATTGGTGGCCGCATCCCGCACGAGCAGGCCGGACAGGCAGGTGTCAGCGGCGGCGCCGATGGTCTTTCCATCAACCGCCACACGGATCAGCTCGCCCGCACTATCAATCTCCAGTTGCAAGCCATCCCCGGTACTCACGCTACCGACCGGCTGGCCGACCGCGCCCTCGCGCAGGATGCGGGGAAAGGCGATGGTGTCCAGGGCGCCGTCGATCTTTTCCAGCTCCAGCCGGGCTATCTCCCAGCGATAGTGGTGTACCTGGGCGGGCGGCAGTTCATACAAATAGAGAGCGAATTGACGGATCGCCGAACACTGAATCTCTCCCAGCCAGATGCTCCAGTCAATCCACTGGTTTACCGGCAGCACGCGCGAAACCACCTGCTGCTTCAGGGGCCGGCCTTCTCTATCTTCCCAGCGGGTGTGCTCATCGTAAAAAACCGGCGCGATCATTTTGTGGTGAACCGCCGGATCGTCACAGAGGACCCGCAGCCGCAGATTCAGCCGGGTATAGCCGCGCCAATCCTGCGGCTGGGCGAAGGCCCGATGCGCTTTGGGATAATCTTCCTGGCCGCCATCGGCAGTCACGTCCATCACCATACCGCTGTCACCCCCGGCCAGGCTGATCTTTGTGCCGCCCTGATCGATATTGACAATCCATTGGCTCAGGTCGGCGGCCAGGTTCATGGGATTTGGCTGAGACTGGCTGGCAAGCGGCTTGTCCTGACTGCCACCGGGCGCAACCCTGGATTCATCCGCATGCAGCAATACGGCCAGCAGGAATACAAAA
>JAKQBU010000419.1 GCA_029573975.1 Planctomycetota bacterium | reverse complement strand
CGAGCCATCGCGGGTACATGCCGGCACCTGGATAGCCGAAAAACACCCGGAATGGGTTTATGGGGGCGCCGGCGGGGGGCTGCTGCGGCTGGATAACCCGGAGGCGATGGACTGGCTGGTGAATCATATTGATAAACTGATTGAGGATAACGGGATCGATTTATACCGGGAAGATTTTAACATTGCGCCGCTGGGGCACTGGCGGGGCAACGATACGCCGGACCGGCAGGGGATTACGGAAATCCGGTTTGTCACTAATTTTCTGGCGTATTGGGACGAGCTGATCCGGCGGCATCCGGGGCTGTTTATCGATACCTGCGCCTCGGGCGGGCGGCGGCTGGATGCGGAGACATTACGCCGGGGTGCCCCGCTGTGGCGGAGCGACTATGCGTATGAGCCGATCGGGCATCAGGGGCAGACCTACGGACTGTCGATGTGGCTGCCGTATCACGGTACGGGCACGGTGGCGCATGTGGCGGCACCGTATTATGGCGCCGGAGCGACTCCGGTTCAGCCGTATGCGTTCTGGAGCAATGCGGGGATCAGTCTGGGGTTTGGGCTGGACATGCGGATTAAAGAGCTGGATTACGATACCCTGCGGAAGCTGTTCAAGCAGTGGCGATCGATCAGTGAGAATTATTACGGGGATTATTATCCGCTGACTCCTTACAGTTTGCAGCGGGATGCCTGGGTGGGCTGGCAGTTTGACCGGCCGGAAGAGGGCCAAGGGATGGTCAATGTATTTCGCCGGGATGATTGTGTGTTTTATGGCGCCCAGATGAAACTCCGCGGATTGCATCCGGAGGGCCGCTACCGGGTGCAGAATCTGGATGGAGCGGAAACGGTGGAAGCCAGCGGACGGGACCTGATGACGGTGGGCGTGAAGGTGGCGATTCCGGAAGCGCCGGGCGCGGCGATCATTGCCTATGAGCGAATCGAGTAGTCCGGATTCAGCCGAAGAGGGAAATTTGGCGGCCATATAAAACGACCAGCAAGGAAACAGCCACCCAGAGCAGCAGATTGATAATGGTGGGAAGGTCCCGCAGCAGGGAGGCGGTGGGATCATGCCCTTCGTTCAAATGATAGATCAGGTAGATGTAACGGAACAGGCCGTAGATGACCAGGGGAACCGTCAGCAGCATGGCGCGGCTGCCAAAGACTTCCAGGGTGCGGTCGTCCACGGTATAGAGGGCATAGCAGACAATCGTGGCTCCGGTGACCATGGAGATAACCTGGTCCAGAAAAGCCAAGCTGTAATCTTTTAGTACTTTACGGGAATGCGGCTGGTTATTTTGGATGGAAACCAGTTCGGCCCGTCTTTTGGTGAAACCCAGGAAGAGGGAAATCAGGATGGTGCAGAGGACCAGCCAGTGGGAGGCCGGGACCTGGATCGCCAGACTGCCGCCCAGAATCCGCAGGACAAAGCCAGCGGCGACGATCAACACATCCAGTATGACCAGATGTTTGAGGCCGAGGGAATAGCCGATATTTAATAGAATATAAATAATAAGAATTGCTACAAAACGGGTATTCACCGATATTGCCAGGCCGATACCGACGGCGAGTAGAATGATAGATAATCCAACCGCTTCGTGGACACGTAGTCTGCCTTCGGCGATGGGGCGATGTTTTTTGACAGGGTGGATCCGGTCCTCTTTGCGGTCGCAAATATCATTGAGTACATAGATGGTGCTGGAAATCAGGCAAAAGCTGAAAAAGGCCAGCAGGGTATTTTTGCAATTATCCAGATTGGTAAACTGGTGGGAAAAGAGGAGGGGGGCCAGCACGAAACCGTTCTTGACCCATTGTGCCGGCCGTATGACTCCCAGCAGACTTTTTATTTTATCAGTTATCACCATATCCGTCCGGATGGTTGCTGTGCCATCGCCAGGCGCTTTCGATGATGGCATGCAAGTTTTTATAGGCGGGGGACCAGCCTAGTTCTTTACGCAATTTTTCGGAGCCGGCCACCAGCCGGGTGGTATCGCCATTGCGCCGGGGGAGATATTCGCAGGCGATTTTTTGGCCGGTCACTTCTTCAGCGGCCCGGATCACTTCCAGCACCGAATGGCCGGTTCCGGTCCCTATATTATAGATGCTGCCCCGGCCGGGCGGCATGGCCTCCAGGGCGCGGCGGTGGGCATCGGCCAGATCATCCATGTGGATATAGTTCCGGATGCAGGTGCTGTCGGGCGTGGGGTAATCCCTGCCGAAGATGCCGATTTTTTTGCGCCGGCCCAGCGGGACCTGGAGAACCAGGGGAATCAGATGTGTTTCCGGGTCGTGGTCCTCCCCGTAGCGGCCGTCGGGGCTGGCCCCGCAGGCATTGAAATAACGCAGGATGGTATAGCCCAGGCCGCAGGCCCGGGAAAAATCTGCGATGAGCCGCTCGATGGCATATTTACTGAAGGCGTAGGGACTGTCGGGATTTTTGGGGGAATCCTCCTGCAGGGCGCCTTCGGTGATGGGGGCGTACACGGCGGCCGTGCTGGAGAATACGATTTTTTTGACGCCGGCTTCCTGCATGGCCTCCAGCAGCGTCAGGCTGTTGACAATATTGTTGTGATAATACTCCAGGGGCCGTTCGGTCGATTCACCGACACTGATGAAGGCGGCAAAGTGCATGACAGCGTCGATTTTGCGGTCCCGCAGGACCTGTACGAGGCGGTTTTTATCGGCCAGCTCGCCGATAATCAGACGCTCGGCGGGCAGAGACTGCCGGTGGCCCTTGATCAGGCTGTCATAGGCGAATACATCGTATCCATTTGCTAATAAACATCTTACGGCGGAACTGCCTACATAACCGGCCCCGCCGGTCGCTAGTACTGGCATACAATATTTTCCTCGGTAAACGCAGGTTCCATTATGTTACTATCGTCCTGTATCTTGTTGTAATATAATTAATAACGTTAAAATAACAAGAGTTGTCTGGCGGCGGCTGTTATTTTTTTGACGGAACCGCCAAATGTCAATTTCGTCATCCCAAAACAGCTCTGGCACCCCAATAACAAGGGGTCGAAGAGCTTTTGACGCTGGCGTCTTTTTTGGGCGTGATTATGGCTTGATTTTCATAGCTTCCCCCATCATACTCCGTTTTTCTGAAGCGAAGAAAGGCAAATGGTATTATTTGTCCGTTGATAAGAAAGGATGATGTTATGTTCAATATATATCAGACCAAAGCTGGGACTCACAGCCGCCGGATTCGTATGGCTGAAACGCATCCCAGCGGCGGGAAAAAACTTTCTCACCCGGCCGCCCGTGCGCCCCGTATCTTTGCTGATACCGCCACGATATCCGAGATTAAACCCCTCTATCAGGCGGGAGTAATCAGCGGTGTGACGACCAATCCGACCCTGATGAAAAAGGCTGGGGCGAAAAGCTGGGAGCAGGCCAAAGAGATGGCCAAAGAGCTGATTAAGCTGGTGGCCCCGAATCCAGTGAATCTGGAACTGATCGAGCTGACGGAGGAGGGGATGATTAAGCAGGCGCAGGAATTGGCGTCCTGGGGGGATAATGTGGTCATCAAGGTTCCCATCGGGGGCTATACCGCCGTCAATCCGTCCTTTGATCCGTTTACCGGGTTGAAGGTTGCTCACGCCCTGTGGCAGCGGGATATCAAGGTCAACTGCACCCTGGTGTTCAATTCCACCCAGGCGCTCTGGGCGGCGCAGGCGGGGGCCTGTTATGTCAGCCCGTTCCTGGGCCGGCTGGCGGACTATGCGTATAAAAATGACCTGCCCGAGCGCACGCCCGGCAATTCGCTGTACTGGATCGAGGACCACAAGAATGAAAAAGAGGATCAGAACGTTTCCAATTCCGAATATGTGGCCAGCGGCGGCGACCGCAAGGACATAGGGCCGCGGCTGATTCAGGAGATTTCGGCGATCTTCACCAATTATGATATCCATACCGAAATCCTGGCCGCCAGTTTCCGCAATTTCTCCCAGTTGACCGAGTGCCTGCTGGCCGGCGCCGATATTCTCACCGTCCCAGCCAATATTCTGCAAAAGGTGGCCGACCACCCCCTGACCAGCGAAGGGATGAAGCGTTTTTACGAGGACTCCAAGGTTTTCGAGAAATAAAACAGGACCAGGTGTTGACCGATGATTATTTTGCATGGAGCCGGATTAGATGGGGAGTTTTATCTCTGGGGGGAAAAATCCGTCAGTGAGAATCCGCCCGCGGTGGTCAAATGCCGTCGAAAAACGGCGGTTTCCCGTGGTAAAACCTATCCGTATGATGCCGGTGGGGAAGAGCTGTTGCGGTGCCTGGATGAAATTTCCTTATCGTTTCCCTTATCCGCCAGGAAGGTGTGCTCTTTGACGGCCTGGCTGCCGAGCCAGGGGGATCATCCGATCCCGTCCAGTGAAATGATTGCCGCAATGACGGATTTCAAAGCCGGGTTTGAATTGGTTCCCCGGGTTATCAGCGGTTATTGTTTTTCGCCGGAAGAATGGGTGGAATTTTTGTTGTTCAGCAGCGAAAAGCAAACTCTGGCGGCGGGCATGATAGTGGGGACGGATCTAGCCTGGTGGGGACGGGTGCTGCATCTGGCCGGTTCGCTGGCGGTTCGGCAGCAATATCTGCCGGGACTGGCGGTCGGGGATAAAGATTGTATTGCCCAGTGGCAGCCGGTTCTGGGAGCGGATGACAAGAAAAGGATTGCCGGCCTGGCGGGGCAAATGCCCCCCGTGGTCCGGGCGATTACCGCTCAAGAGGCATCTGCACCGCCGGAGCAGGCAGCGGAAACGGTGCTCAAAACCTTTCTGACTCAGATGCTGGATTCTCTGGTACGCACCGGTTCGGAGATGGATGCGATAACCGATATAAGATATATCCGGAAACGGCAGACCTTTGCCAGCGTCCATGATGCCTGGTTATATGCCTTGCGCTCTAAAGATGGCCGCATGGAATATGACCGGGACAAGGTATTGCAGTTGGCCGAACAAATCCGCCAGTGGCGCCGGCCCATCACGGTATCCGAAGCAGCGCCGGTCCGCCTGTGTTTTCGTCTGGAAGAACCACAAACGGCGGAAAGCGAGGGGCAGGAGCCGGCCGCGGAAAAATGGCAGGTTCGTTACCTCGCCCAGCCGCATGCCGATCCGAGTCTGCTGATCCCGTTGTCCCAGGTCTGGAAGGCCAAAGGCAAACATGCCGCCGTATGGAAACATTGGGCGGCTGATCTGCCGGAATATATGCTGTCTTGTCTGGGCCAGGCCGCTGGTATCTGCCCCCATATTGCCGCCAGTCTCCGCTCGGCCCAGCCGGCCGGTTATGGTTTGGATACCGTTCAGGCCTATCAATTTCTGACGGAGAGAGCGGTCCTGCTGGAGCAGGCCGGTTTCGGAGTGATGCTGCCGGCCTGGTGGACGGGCAAAGGGACCAAGACGCGGCTGTCGGCCCGGGCCGCGGTCAACAGCCCGAAGATGCAGGGGGGCAGCGGCTTGTCGTTGGACGAGATCGTGCAATTCCACTGGGAAATAGCCCTCGGGGAGGAAACCCTGAGTCTGGCGGAATTGCAGACGCTGGCGCGCTTAAAGGCGCCTCTGGTGCGGGTTCGCGGCCAGTGGGTGCAGTTGAACGCCCGGGAAATCCAGGAGGCGATTCAACTGTGGAAAAAGAAAGGCTCTCAGCAGGCCACGGCCCAGGAAATTATCCGGATGTCGCTGGGAGCCGGCCAGCCGCTGAGCGGATTTGCGTTCGAGGGAGTAAAGGCGACCGGCTGGATCGACGAGCTGCTGCAAAAACTGCAAAATGGCGGTTCGCTGGAACCGGTGGGAGTTTGGCAGACCTTTGGCGGAACCCTGCGGCCGTATCAGGAACGGGGCTATGCCTGGCTGGCCTTTTTGCGGCGCTGGGGCCTGGGAGCCTGCCTGGCGGACGATATGGGTTTGGGCAAGACGATTCAGACGCTGGCGCTGATTCAGCGGGATTGGCATTCCAATGGAAAACGGCCGGTGCTGCTGGTTTGCCCTACTTCGGTGGTGAACAACTGGCAGAAGGAGGCGGCCCGCTTTACCCCGGATTTGCCGGTACTGATCCATCACGGCTCCGACCGGCGTAAAGGGGCTGCTTTTGCCAGGCTGGCCAAAAAGCAGGCGATGGTCATCTCCAGCTATGCCCTGCTGCAGCGGGATATCGAATTTTTACAAATGGTGCCCTGGGCCGGTGTGGTGCTGGATGAGGCGCAGAACATCAAGAATTCCGAAACCAAACAATCCAGGGCGGCCCGGTCGCTCCAGGTGGATTATCGCATCGCGCTGACCGGTACGCCGGTGGAAAACAATGTGGGGGATTTGTGGTCCATCATGGAGTTTCTCAATCCCGGTTTTCTGGGCAGCCAGGCGGCCTTCAAACGGGACTATTTCATCCCCATTCAGGCGGGCCGCAACCCCTATGTCACCGAGCGGCTCAAGCGCATTACCGGGCCGTTTGTCCTGCGGCGGCTGAAAACCGACAAGTCCATTATCTCCGATCTGCCGGAAAAACAGGAAATGAAGGTTTTCTGCCCCCTGACCAAAGAACAGGCTTCGCTGTATGCCGCCGTATTGGATGAAGCGGAAGGGGAGATGGATTCCACCGCCGGCATTCAGCGGAAGGGGATTATTCTGGCAACGCTGTCCAAACTCAAGCAGGTGTGCAATCATCCGGCCCAATTGCTGGGGGATAATTCCGCCATACCCGGCCGTTCGGGCAAACTGGCGCGTTTGACGGAGATGCTGGCGGAAATCCTCGAAATGCAGGACCGGGCGCTGATCTTCAGCCAGTTTGCCGAGATGGGACACATCCTGCAAACCTATCTGCAGGAGACCTTCGGGCGGGAAGTCCTGTTTTTGCACGGCGGGGTAACGAAAAAAAAGCGGGATCAAATGGTGGAAAATTTCCAGTCTGAAACGGGGGCCCCGATTTTCGTCCTGTCGCTCAAGGCCGGCGGTACCGGGCTGAATCTGACCCGGGCCAGCCATGTTTTTCATTTTGACCGCTGGTGGAATCCGGCGGTGGAAAACCAGGCCACCGACCGGGCCTTCCGGATCGGCCAGACGAAAAACGTGCAGGTGCACAAATTTCTTTGCGCCGGCACGCTGGAGGATAAAATCGATGAGATGATCGAGCGGAAAAAGCGGATAGCCGGCGATGTCATCGGGACCGGAGAAGGCTGGCTGACGGAGCTTTCCAACGAACAGTTAAAAGATATCTTTGCCCTGCGGCAGGAAGCGGTGGCGGAGTAAGGAAGTCCGTATCATTAGTAAGGAATGAGCTATGTCCTGGTATGAGTATAACTATTATCCCCGTTCGTATGCCCGCCCCGCCAAAGGCGGGATCAAGGCGCAGTCCAAGCGGGGCCAGTTCGGGCAGAGTTGGTGGGCCAGGCGGTGGATCGAAGTTTTGGAGAGTTTTAATATTGGCGCCCGGTTGGGGCGGGGGCGCTCCTATGCCCGCAGCGGCCAGGTGCTGTCGATTGATATCGAAAAAGGCCGGGTGAAGGCCAGGGTGCAGGGTTCCCGCCCGTCACCGTACCAGATTACCATTAAGGTGAAAACGCTGGCCCGAAAAGACTGGGAAAAACTGGCGGGGATTCTGTCGCAGCAGGCGATTTTTGCCGCTAAGCTCCTGGCCGGGGAAATGCCGGAAAACATCGAAGAAGCCTTTTTGAAAGCCAAACTTTCTCTTTTTCCTGACAAGCGCGGTGATCTCCAGACCGATTGCTCCTGCCCGGACTGGTCCAATCCCTGCAAGCATATCGCGGCAGTGTATTATCTGCTGGGCGAGGAATTTGACCGCGATCCTTTTCTGATTTTCAAGCTGCGGGGGATGGAACGCCAGGAACTGATGGGCTTGCTGCATGGACCTGGGGCTGACAAGCGGAAAGGTTTACCTTCCTCCGAGAATATTCTCCCGGAGGAAAAAGTCCTTCCAGCCGAACCTTTGCCGGCGGATCCGAAGCAATTCTGGCCGACCGCCCTGGCAGAAGCGGATGGGGCCGGCGAGGTAGCCATCCCGCCGCTGGCGGCGGCTTTGCCGAAACGGCTGGGAAATTTCCCCTTCTGGCGAGCCGAGGAAAATTTCCTTTCCGCGCTGGAAATGATTTACCAGCAGGTCTCCCCGCTGGCCCTGGAAGTGTTCCTGGGGGAGAAAAAAGCAGATACGGAGGACGCGGACAAACCGGTGCCTCGGCGCCGCCGCAAAATAAAGCGCAGGAGAGGATGGGCGTAGAACGAGGGAATGGCTTTTTCCCGTATCTGGACGGAACCGTCAAAAGTCGATATGGACAACCAAGAACGGCTCTGGTTCCCTAATAACAAGGGATCGAATCGCTTTTGATGCCGGCGTCAATTTTTGGAAGGGCCCTAATAACGCAGGCCTGGAAGGGTGCAGCCATAAACATATGGATGAGTCAGGGTTTTGAATCTGTCGAACGGACCAGGCCTTGTCCAGGATCCATCGGCAGGCTTTGCAGGAAATGAAGGAAGGTTTCCAGATCCTGGTTTAGGCTGGCCTGTTCCAGGGCGTTTATTTTTTCCCTGAGCGAAAGATCTCCGGCGGTATCGGCGAGTTCCTTAAGACGGCGGGTGTAAAGGAGTAACTGGGCAAAATCATTCGCGCGCACCGCCGTGCTAATATTTTCCAGGATTTGGGCCGCATTTTGGCAGATCGATTCTGCCTGGGTTGGGATCTGAGTAGCCTGTGAATCAGCCGCGGCAAGGAATGCCTCATCGGAAGCCGGTGGTATTTCCCACGGGGAGGTGTTATCGATAGATGCAGTAGAACCGGGCTGTTCGGCAATAAAATGTTCCGTTGGGTTGGTCCTGTGGTTCACGGGAAGATATTTTTCCAGAAGCCCGTACAACTGTTCCCGGTCAATCGGCTTTGACAAATAACCATCGCAGCCGGCCTCCAGGCATTTTTCGCTGTCCCCTTTGAGGGCATTGGCCGTTAAGGCCACGATGGGGATGTGGATGCCATGCTGGCGCAAGGTCCGGGTGGCGTCGTACCCATTCATTACGGGCATTTGGATATCCATGAAAATCAAATCGTAGGCGGTGGCCAAGGCGGCATCTACCGCCTGTTGTCCATTATTCGCCAGATCGGCCGTCAGCCCCGCTTTGTGGAGCAATACCTGTAGCAGTTTCTGGTTCGGAAGGGCGTCTTCGACAATCAGGACACGCCCGGAATAGCGGTTTTGGGAAGGGCAGGCCGGTTTTTCAGAAGGGTCCGGGGCGGGCAGCGGATGGGGAGACGGTTGCGTACCGATATCGATGCCGGCCGGTATCGACAGGGAAAAAATGCTTCCTTTATCAACGATACTTTGCACGGTAAGGGAGCCGCCCAGGAGTGCGGCCAATTGTTTGGTGATGCTTAATCCCAGGCCTGTGCCGCCATATTTCCTGGTGGTGGAACCGTCCGCCTGGGAAAAAGGCTGAAAGATAAAATCCAGTTTATCAGCCGGAATCCCAATGCCGCTGTCTTCCACATCAAACCGGATCCAGGGTTTTTCATTCATTGCTTGCAGTGCCACCCGGAGATGAATGTATCCGGTTTTTGTGAATTTGATCGCATTCCCAATGAGATTGATCAGGCATTGCTGCAGCCGGGTGGGATCGGTGTGGATCAGGGGGGGAAGGGCATTTTCATGGATGATCTGGAAATCAAGCCCTTTTTCGCCGGCTTTGTGACGAAAGATTCCGTTGACCGCATCCAGGATTTTAGCCGGGGAGCAGTCCAGCCATTCGACGTGCAGGTTCCCCGCTTCGATTTTGGAAAAGTCGAGAATATCATTGATGACGATCAGAAGATTTTTTGCCGATTCCAGGATGGTTTTGACATAGTCATGTTGCGGAGGAGAGAGTTCTTCCTGATCCAGGAGGTCGGCAAATCCCAGAATGGCGTTCATGGGAGTCCGGATTTCATGGCTCATATTGGCCAGGAATTCGCTTTTGGCGCGGCTGGCCGCTTCCGCCTGAGTTGCCATGGCGTTGGCCCGGATCGTTTGTTTTTCCAGATGAATATTGAGTTTTTGGGATTCCTCCACGGCGTTACGAAGATTGGTCTCAGCCGCTTTCTCTTCAGTGATATCGCGAAAGGTCCAGATTCGCCCGAAATACCGTCCGTCTTTGCCTTTTACCGGCGAGGAATACCGGTCCAGAAATCGTCCATCCGCCATCTCAATCTCATCCCGGCTGGTTTCATCCGGGTGCGAATACAGATAATGTATTTTTTCCAGAAATGGAACCGGATTCTTTATCTGGCGGCTGGTATGATGGAGCAGGGGATCATCAGTTACATAGGGGCCGGTTAAATCGGGGGGAACCTTCATAATATCCAGGAATCGCTGATTGGCCAACATCACTTTTCTTTGGCCATTGACTACCAGCAATCCATCCAGTGAGGCTTCGGTCTGGGCCTCGAGAAAAGCGGTTTTTAAGAGCAGTTCCTCTTCTGCCCGTTTTTGCGCGGTAATGTCGTGGATGACCGACTGGAGCATGGTCCGGCCATCAAAATCAAACCGGGTGAGTTGAACCATTCCCACGAAGGAGGTGCCGTTCAGCCGTTGAAAGGTCCATTCGAAATGCTGGTAGCCATTCCGCAGGGCAGCTTCGATCATTTCCCAGCCTTTTTCCAGAGACGTTCGGCCATCGGGTTGTTTTTCCGGTGAAACTTTCCAGGCATTTAACACCGTTATTTCGGATTCGGTCTGGAGATCAAACATTTTCAGGGAGGCCGGATTGGCCCGGCTGGCGTTCCAGTGCGGCGGCTCGAGAACCATGATCGCATCCTGGGAGGTTTCATAAAGAAGGCGATATTTTTCCTCGCTTTTACGGAGTGATTTCTCCGATCTTTTTTGTTCGCGGCGCTTGACAATCCGGGTGGAATGAAAGATGGAAAGCGCGGTCATAACGAGGATCACACAGCCGATGCGAAAATCAAGTTTATACACCTCGGTATATTTGAAGCGGATGGGAATCGTATAACCCGTGATCCAGCCCCATTTGTCGAATGTTCGGTAAATCATCCATTTTTCGGTGTCGAACAAGGTGTAGTGCAGTTCGCCATTTTTTTTCTCCCGTACCGTTTTCATAATATCCAGTTTTGTTAATTCATCCGATCCGGCCGGCAAATAGGGATGGGCGATTACTATGCCGTTGCGGTCGATAATGTAGGGATAAACCTGCTGATCCGCCGTTTTAAAATATTTGGCCCGGAATTGGGATATGGCCTGTTCCTGATACTGCCGGGCGTAAGCTTCGGTATTGCCGGCGGCTTCCAGCTCCTGATCCAGAATGACAAAATGGTCGTAAATGCCGTCCAGACGGGCGGAAAAATCTTCCCGCGTTCGCCGGTCGATACTCTCTTTGATGGTCAAATGGGCGTACACCAGGATCACGGTCGCCATGACCACATAGGATCCTACCGTCAGAAATGGAAGTTTATTTTTGAGATAGAGTTTCATGGGAGCCTCAACGCGGCTTTTGGTCCTGCCAGCCATGGTTTCCGTATATCTGGCGCCCGGTCTGGTATTCTGAAATCCCCAGACTGCCATTGTTCCAATCCCATAGATACAGCCTAGAAT
>JAKQBU010000407.1 GCA_029573975.1 Planctomycetota bacterium | reverse complement strand
GGAAGGGGTGTTTATCTTCGGCATCAAGTATCCGGGCAATGCGTCCAATTCCAACCTGAGGGAACAGGATATTGTCCTGAAAATCGACGGGCGGGACGTCAGGACGCTGGATGATGTACGGACCATTCACGCTGAGGCCATTGCCGCCGTGCAGCAGAAAAACCGCTGCGTCTTTACGGTGCTGCGCAACGGCCTGATGCAGCAGGCAGTACTGGAATTTTCACGGGATTACGAAAAACATTAATTTCATAATTGATACCAAAGAAAGGGCTTCTATGAAACAGGTCATGATTTATGGATTCATCCTGACAGCGGGACTGTATAGCTTTGCTGCGGCCGCTGTTTCGGATTCGGATATGATTAAACAGGTGCAGCCCTCGCTGGTGCGGGTGGAATACACCCTCCGATTTGACAAGGGCGAAGCCCCGGAAGTATCCGGATGGGGGCAGCGCTGCCCCTCCTGCGGCCAGATTCACGGCTACGGCGACGCCAGCCAGTTGATTCGTCAGGAGCGTCCCCTGGAAGTGGCGGGATTTGTGCTGTCAACCGACCGGGTGATTACACCAGATATTATGGTTCACCCCCGCTTTGTGGAGAAAATCCGTGTTCGTTTTCAGGACGAATTGATTGATGCCAGGCCGGCGGCATACCCCCTCGAACAAAGCGCCGTCATCCTGCAACTGGACAAACCCCTGCAGAAGGCCCGCCCGATTGCATTTGCCAAAAGCAGCGTCAAGGCTTTCAAGGTGGTATCCTATTCGGAACAGAACGGTCAATGGAGCATCAGTGTCGAAAAGATGCAGGAAGTCCCCACCCTCCGCGAAGACGGATTTTCCTATATCGCAGGGACGACGACCGGCCTGATTATGGACCCCAACGGCATTGCCGCGGCGGTTTGCATGGGTCAGGCACTGCCGGTCGATGGTTCCTGGCAGCAATCGCCGCTGGACTGGCCAGCGATTTCAGCGGAGGAATTGGCACGAAAACTAACCGACTTTGAGAGCAAAATCAGTCGGGAAATCGTGCGGGTTCAACTGAATTTCCGAAGCCCCCGGAATACGGAAAATAATTACAGGCGGTATTCCTATGGTGACGAAGACGGCAGTGCAACGGAAATGAACAAGGCCGGGATTTTGATCGATCCCAACCATGTCCTGATATTGGCCAAACTGCCGCCCAAGCAGACCTCACGGCTGGAGCGGGTTGTGGTTTATCCTCATAAAAGCCTGCCGGTGGAAGGCACGTTTACAGGCTCCCTGGCAGATTACGGCGGACTGGTTATCAGTCTTGACCGGCCGCTGAATAATGTCCAGACAACCCTGTCGCCCGAACCGGTCGTCGCATACGACCAGAAGATGCTGCTGGGAGCCGAAGTCCGGATTCAGGGCCAGAACAAGACCGTATATGTCCAGCAATATCGCATCGCCTCCTTTGTTCTCGGGTGGCGCCGGCAGCTTCAGCCGCAATTATTGGGGTCGGTCAACAACCGATATTTATTCGACCTGAACGGCCGGCTGGTCGCCCTGCCGCTGTCCCGGCGCGAGAAAATCATGTCCGATGAAGACCGCTGGATGTCGGACTATAACCAGGCACTGACCGCGGTCTGTTATCTTGAGCCGGTTATGAAAGTCCAGGCATCCGGCTTTGACG
>JAKQBU010000402.1 GCA_029573975.1 Planctomycetota bacterium | reverse complement strand
AATTGAAGGTGAAAATCAAGGAAACAAATGCCGACACAGCGAAAAAATAAGGCCGTGGACGAGAAGGAATAAACCCGATTCTTACCTGGAAAAATAAGCGGAAATGAAAATGAATTTTATCAAAAAAAGAGTGTTTCTTATTTCATGCCTGGCTGTCGTGGTCCTCGGTTTGGGGGCCTTTGCCTGGGGCGTTTGGAAGACCTCCAGCAACAAAAAAGAATTAGAGTCGCTGGCCCAGCGCTGCAAGAGCGTCGATTCCCTGTCAAATCAAATCATCCCGGAAAATGTATTGGAACAGATGAAAAAAAATGCGGAATTGGCAAATAACGACAAAAAAGATGTGCTGAATCTGGCGAAGGAGACCACCAGCCGGATTTTGCTTTCGAAAAATGTCTTTCCGCAGCCCAGAGGCGAGAATACCAGGGTGTTTTACCGGGAATTCGGCGATCGCTATGTCAGTTTTCTCGAAAGGCTGCTGGCCGAAGTCAATGCCGGCGATAAACCCAGCGAAGTAGAGGAAAACAAAACCCGCCAGGAATATGAGCAGAACGTCAAAAACGACGCCGGGGGCGGTGATATGGGAATGCTCGGACGCGGAACCGGGCCGACGCAGGTGGAAAATCTGCTGGGGAATTTTCGCCGGGAACGCGCCAACAGTATCGGGCTGTATGCCAATTTTTACAGCTTTTGTGCCTATGACTACTGGCGCAACTGGAACAGCGGCGATAGAAATATCATGCTGGAAGATAGTTGGTACACGCAGGTGGCGGCCTGGATCCAGGAAGATGTCATCCTGTCGATCAAAGAGGTGAACGGCCAGTCTCAGTCGGTTCCTACCTCGCCGGTAAAACGGTTGATGGAGATTGCCTTTAACGGCAAGGAGGTCAAATCCGAAACCACGGCGGCCGGCGCCGCCGCCCAGGGGACCGCCGCCGGCAATGTCCTGCCGGGCTATGTCCTCCGAACCGGGTCCGGCTCATCCGGCTCCAGTAGCGGGGGCGGAGGGACGACTCTGACCGGAACGATTACCGAACCCTGGACCGGACAGGCAAGCAATGACCTCATTGATGTCGTGCAGTTCCGGGTGGCCGTGGTGATTGATTCGGCCTATATCCAGGATTTTATGTCTGCCCTGCAGAGTAAAAAATTCTCCCTCGACCCGGATACCGGCCAGATGCGGAATTTGCGGGACCAGATTACGATTCTGCAGATGCACATGGCCCCCCTGGATCTGGATGCGGAAATGCAGGAAGGGTATTATTATGGCTCTGGTGCTATTTCCCTGCTCCGCCTGGTCTGCGAATACTACTTTTTCAAAAGCGGGTATCAGGACTGGATGCCCGAACCCGTGCAAGCGGTCTTTGAGGAGTCGTCGAAGGAAAAGTCGAATATAAATGATTAGCGAACGCAGAATGTATTGCGGTAAAGATGATATAGACAGGCAGTTCACGGAATCTGTGATCTGCCCAAAGGAATTCATGCATGGCTAAAAAGAAGCAGAGTTTAAGTTTTTGGGAAGCGCATCTGGAAAAATTACTGATGGCCGCTTCTCTGGTGGTTGGCATTCTGGTGGTGGCGGTGTACTGGATTCAGCCGGCCGGAGTGGAAATGGATGGTAAAATTCTCTCCGCTTCCGCGGCCACCCAAAGAGCGGCCGACCGGGCACGGGATATCCGCGAGCGACAAAAAAAACCGGCCGCCAATCCTCCGGAAGCATACGTTTCCAGGGCGGATTCCTTCATCAGCAGCAATCGGCAAATGCAGATCGTTAAAGATACCGAAAGGATGCCGCTCTTTCCTCCGCGTCAAATCGGCCACGAAATGATGGATGATCCGGATCGGGTCTATCAGGTTCCGGAAATCCTGGCCCTGAAAAAATTCACCGTGGATTTTACCCGCGCCATGGCCTATGTTCCCCCCGAAAACACTCCCGATGCCGCCAGTACCTCTGCCAGTTCCGAGGAAATGGAAATGGAACTGGTGCTGAAGGATATCGATTTTGTCACGGTGGAGGCTGCCTATCCGCTGGCGGAGCTGCGGCAGCGGTTTCAAAACAGTTTTGCCGGTGAGCAGCTCCCACCCAAACAGCGGCTGGAACAATCTCGGCCCGTGGCCGCCGCCGTCGAACTCCAGCGGTCGCGGTTGCTGCCCGACGGCACCTGGGGGGAATACGAAAAGGTCTCCCGGATGCCTACCGATGAATTGGCCGGCAGTGAAATCAGCAATGAAACCTATTCGAATATATCCCCGGCCGAAATGGATGTGCTGATTGCCGTCAATCAGCAGCCCCATCGCCAAGCCATGATTTTGCAGCCCCAGCCCTATGATTTGGAAGATGGAAAAGAATGGTATCCTCCCCATGAGAAGGAAAAACGGAAACTGGAAGAGGAAAAGGAGAAAAAAGAAGAGAAAAAAACCAGGCAGGCCGCCGGCCCCAGGGGACAAAGAACCAAAACCGTAAAGAAAAAGACCGGCGGAGCGTCTGCCAATCCGATGGAAATGTATCTCAAGATGATGGGAATGGGCGGGGGAGGTCCCAAACCAACAACGCCCAAAACAGACCGTAAAACCGCCGAACAGCCGTTCCTGCCGGGTATGGAACCAGCGGAAACCGATTGGGATGCCGACGAAATTTATGTCTGGGCCCATGATGACCGGATTCAGCCCGGCGGCATCTACCGCTATCGGTTGCGCGTCGGTTTCTTCAATCCGATTGCCGGCCGCAACTGGTTTTCGGAAGAGCAGCAGGACCTGAAAAAACAGGTCGTTCTCTGGTCAGACTGGCAATACCCGCAAACCATGGTGAATGTCCCGGAACGGGTCCTGTTCTTCCCGAAATCCGCGGTTGCCTCTGCCGGCAATCCCGTCCCCTCTTCTGTGCGGGTGGATGTCTATCGCCGCGAAGATGGCACATGGAGAAAGCAGGCTTATACCGTGGCTCCGGGCCATATCATCGGCAAACCGGAAAAAATCAAGTCTGAATCCGGTGATTCCGAGGAAGAACTGACGGTGGATTTTACCACCCATATGACCATTCTGGATATTGTACCCGAAGTAAAATACTGGTACAAGACCGGCAGAACCTACCGGCCGATTTCTACCGTGGACATTATCTACCGGGATAACGAGGGTGTCATTAAGCGCCAGGGCGTGGATTCCCGCTCCTGGTCCGAAGAATACAAGAAGAAACAATCCCAACTGAACGATATTTTAAAAGAACAGGGAATAATGGAAAGCTGACCCGCTCCGCTCCTTCTAACGGATAAGGTTTTCCTTCTCCCCAATATCCGCCGCCGGAAAAAGGGGGGTAAGCGGCTGGGTTTCATTTGGAGCAATTTGCTGCCGATAGATAAGGCGGGTAGCCTGCCGGCTGCGAAGCTGGGCGGCAATCAGTACCGCGAGCGTGACAACCCACAGACCGGTAAAACGTCCGTAATAGTAAATCGTATCCATAAAATGCTCGCTGTGTAACTGGGCCGAGTATCGCTGGACCAGTTCCGGATACGCAAACAGCGTTCCCGCCAGAGACGGGCTGATCAGGCTTTGCCAGGGGAGCACCAGCACCATCACGATCAGCGAAAGAAAAAACGCCTTGCTGGCCGGCGCCAGCCCTCCCAGCCGGGATACCAACGACAGCTTCATCGCGATCAGCAGCGACAAACAGTAGAGAACCGCCGAAAAACTCATCACATAATTGCAGAGCGTGATCCCGGTTTCCAGCACGATAGCCAGAGATTCCGCCCGGTGCGTTTCCCTGCTTTCCGGCGAAGCAGGGGGGGTGCCTTCCACCGTCGCTTCCGCCGGAGCCGGGCTGACAGCCGGGTCGAGATTCCCCAAAGTCACGATCCAGAACGACCCCTGTGTAATGACCAGCCCCGCCAGCAGCAGGCAAAAAAACAGGCAGCGGCTGCGCCGGAAGGAATCATACGCCTCCAGAGCGTCGGAATTGCGGTGCGTCGGGTACGGAATGCCATTGGCCGGATTCATCCTCTATATCTCCTTTCACTCTAACCTGTTGAAATTTAATACGATAGCGGATTGGTTCAGGGACCATCTTAAACATTAATATATACCTGTCAATCTTTTTCCCGGCGGATCGGCCGCCAATGACATAAAACCCGTAACGAAAGGGAATTAGGAAAACAAACCCGGTCCGGTTGACCGGCTTTTCCCTTTCGGGTATAATAGGATAGAGCTATAAAAAGCGTCAAATCATGCAATAGCGATAGTATGCCTTTCCCGAAAGGAGAGCCGTATCATGCGAATCACGGAATATCTCGATCAAAAGAAGGTGAATTATCAAATCAGTTCGCATCGCCCCTCTTTTACCTCCCAGAAGCTGGCGGCCGAGGAGCATGTTTCGGGCCAGTACATAGCCAAACCGGTCATTGTCCAGGCGGACGGAAAATTTTATATGTGCGTTCTGCCCGCCTGCAGCAAGGTGGACCTCGACGCCCTGCGCAGCCAGTTGGGAGCCGGCGAGGTGGAACTGGCCGATGAAGAGGAAATGGCCCAGCTCTTCCCGGATTGCGAACTGGGCGCTGAGCCGCCGGTAGGAAGCATGTTCGGCCTGGCCACCCTGCTGGACAAGAGCCTGCTGCAGGACGACTTCATCGTCTTCCAGGCCGGCAAACACGACCAGGCGGTGAAACTGAACCTCCGCGACTACGAGGAAATGGTCCACCCCCGCATCTTGAGCTTTTCCTACCACCTGCACTGAGCCGGCATCTTGTCATCCCTGCTCTGAGTTCAACCTTCCGGTTGTCTTCCTCCGGGCCGCACCTTCCTGCCGCAGGCTCCGGAGGCGGGCAGGGTATGCTGTTCATACCAATTTCCTTTTTCCCTGGGTGGCAGCGTCTGCCGTAAGGCAGGCGATGGTCTTAATTGTGCCATGCATATCGTAGCCGCACATTTCGTCATTTTGAGCGAAGCGCAAAGCCCGAACCGGCTATGCCACGGATTTTAACCCGTGGTTGTTAACTAAAAAAACCCCACAGTTAGCCTGTGGGGTTTAGACGAAACACGTTGGAGTAGATTTATATAGGAAAGGACTCGTTTATCTATTCCGTTTTCTCAACAGCACCAAAACATCCCTCCTGGACCGACCAATAATAGTCGGTT
>JAKQBU010000379.1 GCA_029573975.1 Planctomycetota bacterium | reverse complement strand
AATTGAATGAAGAGAAGGCGGAAAAGGTATGGAAGGAAGCGATTGAAAATTTGAAATCCGCCTTCCGGTATTCCCGAAGCAATTATGAATTAAAAAATCAGGCTCTGGAACAGATGGTGGATGTGTATCTGTACCGGAAAGAATATACGAATGTAATGGGGGTGTGGAACGAGATGTTCAAGCTGGATGCGACAAATTATGACGCCAAGCGGAAGATGGCGGAATTTTACTATGAAATGGCCCGAAACGGGGCCACCCAGAACTGGCGGGAAGTACGGGATCAGTCGGATTTGCTGATCCAGCTTCGCCCGGAGGATGCCTATGGATATCTGCTGAAGGCGCACGCCTTGATCGGCATGGTTACGGAAGGGGCCTCCGAGGATCCGGTCCAGGCGGAAACAGCCGCGGAGGAATTGATTGCCAAGGCGGCGGGCTTGCAGCCGGAAAACCCTATTCTGTTTCGGGTTCGGGCATTCAAAGAGTTGTTGAAACTGAAAAATATCAGCGATCCGAAAGAACAGAGACGGATACAGGATCAGGCGGGAGCGTATTTGAAGGAAGGCATAGAGGCCAATCCCTCGGCCGTGGATGTGTACCAGGATCTATTCGAAATCTATTATCTGCCGCTGCTGCGGGATCTTTATACCCAGGCCGCTCGTGCGGGTGAAGATACCAAGAATCCGTCGTTAGCCGAATTCGATCAGGTGGCTCAGGAGAGTGAAGGATATTTGGAAAAGGCCAGGGAGCAGTTTCCCGAAGATGGCCGGTTTTATATCTTTCAATCGCAGGTCCATCGGCTGGGCTTGCTGGTCAGGGAGCAGGATTGGCTGAACGATTCGATTGCCCTGGTGGAAAAATCGCTGGCCTGTCCGAAGAAAGACGGGGCCTGGTATATTTTGGCGGCGGACTATTATCGTCAGCGGGCCCAGGAAACCAGGGATGGCGGCCGAAGCGATCTGGAAAAGGCGTTCTCGCTGCTGCGGGAAGCCGTGTATCATTCGAATTTAACGGACTTGCAGAGCGCCGAACGGGTAAAAGTGCGCCGGTTACGCTACGGGGGAGCCTTGCCGCTGCTGGTGGATATTGCCGCGGATCTGGCAGATCAGGAAAGTGACACAACCAAAAAACAGTGGTATTTATCGAAGGCCCACGGGGCCTTAAAGGAACTGCAGGATTCCATCGGACCGGATGTGGCAACCAGCAAGATTGCGGCGGGCGTGGTGGCCTTGGCGGAAGGGGAGAAACAAAAGGGAATCAAGTATTTTTATGAGGCGGACCAGCAGCAGCGGGCCTCGGGAATTTCGAATCCGAAACTGGATGAAAGGCTGTTTTATGCCTTGCGGGAGGGTGAATATCAGGGATTGGCATTGCAGTATGCGGTGCGGGCACTGGTGTCCGGAGGCCGCTCTGAGCGGCTGCTGATCGATGGTATGCAAACGATGCTGCAATTGCGGGGATCCCAGTATCTGGGGGAGATGAGCCAGTTTTTCGATTTGTATGAAAAATATTACGGAAAGGGCAAAAATTATCCGGAGGAATATATTGCCATCCGCACGAATTATTATTTGCGGCAGGGAAAATACCAGGAGGCACGGGGGATATTGGCAGATTATCGGGGGGAGAAGGAGGAATTCAGGATTTTGCAGGCCCGCTCGCTGGATACCGAGGCAGAACGCCTGGCTGCTTCGACGGCACTGTCGCTGGAGAATCCGTCCAATCTGAATCTGGTGAACATGTTATATACTTTTTATATATCGGAAGGAACGAAAGATCCGTCCGCATATGAGCAGGCACGGAAGGTGATCGATGCGGCGCTGGCGGTTAGTCCGGAGAATCTGTCTTTGCAGCAGATGCGCGGAATTTTGTCGGAGCCGGATCCGGGGGCGGTTACGGAGGAGAGAAAACGGGAGATTTCTCTGGGGGTGATAAATGCCATTGCCGATCCTCTGGAAAAAAGCAGAGAACAAGGTCAGTTTTTTCTCAATCAGGGATTTGAAAATCAGGCGCGCGGGAATGAAGATCAGGCAAAAAAGGACTTTGAGCTGGCGAAGAAGGAATTGACGGCGGCTGCCAGGCTGGCCCCGGAGGATCAGGCCATTCAAATTTCCTTGTTCCGGACCGCTTTAGCACAGAAGGACTGGCCCACGGCCAAGAACCTGGTGGGGACCATCAGCGGGAAAGATCCCGTTCTGGGACTATCGGTGGAAGCGGATTTGAATATTGCACAGGAGAATTGGGAAGCGGTAGCCCGGGTGTTGGAACGGTATTTGCAGGAACGTCCGGTATCAGCGCAGGGTCATGCCAATTTGGCGCAGGCGTATATTCAGCTGGCAATCCAAAAGCAAAAGGAAAATGCGGACAAAGATGCCGAGCTGTATTTTTCCAAAGCCCAGGAACAAGCCCGGGAATCATTCCGGCAGGACAGCCAGAATATCCGGACGATGAATCTGCTGGCCTCGCTGATACATCAGGGGAATGAGCAAAAAGGGCTGGAAAATCTGGGGATGGCGGAAATTACCGAAATGGTATCCCTGGTGGAAAAAGCCCTGGACCTGAATCTTTCGAATGAGATGATGATTCGCCTGGGTGCGATATATTATCCGCTATGGACGAAATCTCAGAGCGAGTCGCTGGCAGCGCAGAAGATGGACGAGCAAACAAGAAAGAGTCTGAATGAAAAAGTGTCCAGAATACGGGAAAAATCCATTTCGATCACCCGGTCACTGACCAGTCAAAATCCCCAGCAGGCGGAGAACTGGCAATTGCTGGCGCAACTGGTGTATCAGTATTCCCAGCAGGAGCCGGACCCGGGCCTACAGGACAAGATGCTGGCGGAAGTTGATAAAATTTATCAGGATGGAATGGCGGCCAATCCGAATTCACCGCAATTGGCGGCGGCATATGGAGAATTTTTACGGAAAATCGGTAAGGAAGAAAAGGCGGAAGATACGCTGCTGGATATGATTGCAAAATCGGAAGGGGCGGAAAAAATCCAGGCCCAGTTAAATCTGGCTGCGGTATATTACCGGCATCGGGAATTCAGCCAGGCCCGGAAAGTAGTAGAGGACATTTTACAGACAGAGGAAAAAAATGTGGCCGCGCTGCGGATGCAGTCGGGGATTTTGCTTCAGGAGGGGGATTATGAAGCGGCGCTGGACGTATATCAAAAACTGCGTCAAATTGACGATCAGGAGGATTTGGCCGCCGGCCAGATTGAAGCCCTGCTGGCATTGGGACAGGTGGAAGAAGCGGAAGGGCTTCTGCAGGAAATGCAGAAAAAATATCCCGACTACATGGGAACCCAGTTGCTGTCGGCCCGGGTGGAATTGCGCAAGGCGAATTATGCCGCGGCAATTGCCTATGCCGACCAGGCACTCCAGAGCAATGAAAACAATATACAAGCCTATCTGCTCAAGGCCCAGGCGCAGTATTACGATCAGCAGTTGTCGCCGGCTTTGGAGACCTTAAAGGTGTTACGAGCCCGTGTACCGGCCGAAAACAGTGTGGGACGAATGGATATCGCCAAGGTGTATCTGGCAATGGAGCGGACGGATGAGGCGATTACCGAGTTGGAATCGGCCTTGCAGTACGAGCCGCAGAATGAGCCGATCCGCAAGATGCTGTTGGGCATCTTTCGAAATCTGGGCCGCTGGAGTGAACTGGAACGTCTGTATGATGATACGATATACGTATATTCCAAATCCGTAAACGCCCGGCTGGAAGCGGGCGATTCGGCCCTGCAGATGGTGCGAAAATATATACAGGAAAATGATCAAGACAAAGCGAAGGAACAGATGCAGCGAGGAGTGACGCTGATGAGCCAGGCCTGGCAGTTAAGTCAGGAATCGGGCGAAGGGCAGTTTCCGGCCCTGTTGGGAATGATCCGGGCACTGCAACTGGCCGGTCAGAATCAACAGATCA
This sequence comes from Planctomycetota bacterium, assembly GCA_029573975.1. The sequence goes on along the minus strand of JAKQBU010000379.1, from coordinate 6,895 downwards.
TCGAGGCGGTAGATAAGTATGCCAGCGGGCAGGCCACGGACAGTTTGCTGCTGGTCAGCAAGGCCGAGGCGCTGGCACGGCTGGGAAAGCCGGAAGAAGCATTGGAAAATTACGGCAAGGCGATGGATCTGGCGGAGGGAAAAGAGGGCCTGGAGATCTCCGTGATCGACGGCGCGGTACGAGTAGGGGAGTTTGAAAAGGTAGAGGCATGGCTGCAAAAGAAGATAGCGGAGCAGCCGGATCGGGTGGTTTGGCAAATGAGCCTGGCCAGTTTGTATCGCAGCTATGAAAACTATGAAAAGGAATTAACCCAACTACAGAACGCCCAGGCGAAAGCGGATGCGAAAAAATCGCTGGAGATTGAGCAGTATCTGTCTATTGCCTACGAACGAACCAATCAGAAGGAGAAAGCCATTGAGAGCTGCCGGAAGATTCTGGCCTCGGATCCGGATAATATTACCATTCTGAATAATCTGGCCTATTCCCTGCTGGAGATGGGCGGCCGGGACGAAGAAGCTCTGGAATATGCCCAGCGAGCCTATCAAAGAGCGCGGAACAGTGCCGATATCATGGATACGTATGTAGTTGCTCTGCTGACGAAAAAAGACTATGCCAAGGCGGAACTGCTGAGCCGCCGGGCTATCCAGGAGAAGCAATTCCGCAATGAGCCGGTGACGGCTTCCTTTGTGTTTCATCTGGGCCAGGCACTGGCCGGTCAGGGGCGAACGGAAAAAGCCCGGGAGCAGTACGATAAGGCACTACAGATTCTGGAAACCAGGGGGGAGGCAGTAGGAGAATCGCAATTGAAGGAAAAGATTGAACAGGCTATGGAAAAGCTTGACAAGTAGCATAAAGGACTGGAAGGTCCGTTGAAATAGAAAAAGGAAAATTAAAAAATTGCAAATGATTTTGCAGAGAAGAGAGGCATGACTATGAGTGGACAGATAGCCTTACCCAGAACCGCCGGAATAGCTGCGCGGCCGGCAGGAGCGCCGGTCCCCATGAATACCCTTACCTTCAAGGAAGTGATGGGAATTATCCGCAGAAGAATCTGGCTGATATTGATCGTTACGATTTTGTGCACCATCCTGGCCGGCGGCCTGTGGTATTTGTGCCGGATGTATTATCCGAAATACACCTCGCAGGCGTTTATCCGATGTAAGATGCCCAATGCACCGGATTTACTCAAGGGACAGACCACCCAGGTAAATGAGCGGGTGATTGCCCTGGAAACCCAGAGTAAGGCGGCCCAGTTGATGGGCGAATCCTTTATCACCAGAGTGTTGCAGCGGTTGCGGGTCCAGGAGACCAAGTGGTTTCAAAAGCGGAAAGACAACGCCCAGAAGTTGATGGAGGATTTTAAGGATTCGTTTTACGCCAGTCCGCGCCGGGATACCGATTTGATCATGCTGGGATTCAGTGCCGCCCGTCCGGAGGAAGCACAGGCGATATTACGAGAGGTAATGGACCAGTTTCAGCAGGATATGGTTTCGGGTGCGGAGGGGGAGTTTGGAGACCGGCTCAAAACGCTAAACAAAGGCAAAGATGACCTGACGAACGAACTAACCCGGCTACGGAATAACCAAAAGGATTTGGCGCGTTTAATCAGCAGTACCAAAGGCTGGGAAGGCGGGGATATAGTGGTTCAGCAGGAATTGCAATTGCTCCACCAGGAGAAGCTGCGATTGCAGGCATTGCTGAAGGAAATGGAAATTTTACAGGCACAGATACAGGAGCAGCGCCAGCAGTACGGGGTGACGAACACCGTTCGCTTAGCGGTTGAACAGGATCCGCTGGTACAGGGGCTGCGAAACCGGGTGGTGGGCCTGAACGAGGAAATGAGCCGCTTACTGGAGCGCCTGGGTGAAGATCATCAGGAGATCCGGGAAGTGAAGAAACGAATCGAAGCGGTGCAGGCGATCTCCACGCAGCGGGAAGCGGAATTGGAACGCCAATACAGTGCATCGGAGGAACAGAGTATCCTCAACCAGGTCCAATCCTTGACGCAGGAGCTGAATGAGATTAATGATAAATTTGCGGAAGTTTCCACGCGATACAGTGATATGCAGCAAAGGCTCACGGATTATGAAAGCGGAGAGGAACAGATCAAGCTGATGGTAGATCGGCTGGAAACCTATGAAAACGAGATCAATTCGACCAAGGCGACAATGACCAGTCCGGATCGAGTACGAGTGGAGATTGCCAGCACCCCGACGGAGCCGCTGGAAATGAGTTTTCCGAGGCTGGAGATATTTTTGCCGGGCGGATTTATTTTGGGTCTGATGCTCTCGGCAGGCTTGCTATTCCTGCTGGAATTCCTGGATGATTCGATCAAGAGCCCCAGTGATGTGGTGCGTTATCTGAATATCCCGCTGCTGGGAATCGTGCCGGAATACGAAGACAAGGACGCCGATGAAATCCCCATCGCCAAAGTGGCGGCGATTCATCCGCAGTCGATATTCAGCGAGTCGTTTCGACAGGTGCGGACCAACCTGTTTTTCAGTGCGCCCGCCGAGGAGATGAGAAGCATTCTGATAACCAGCAGCACCGCCGATTGCGGCAAGACGACCACGGCGGTGAATCTGGGAATTACCCTGGCGGCGGAAGGGAAAAAGGTCCTGCTGATCGATGCGAATTTCCGCCGGCCGGCCTTGAGCCGCATGTTTCCGGCGGAAGGAACGCCGCGCGGCTTAAGCAATCTGCTGGTGGGGCAGGTGCAGGAGTCGGAAGCCATTCGTTCCACCGGCATGGAGGGACTGGCTCTGGTCGAGAGCGGACCTACGCCGCCCAATCCGGCGGAATTGCTGAACAGTGTGCGGATGCGGGAATTTCTGAACCATCAAAAGAAGCATTATGATCATATAATCATCGACGGGCCCCCGATGCTGGTCGTGACGGATGCGAAAATACTGGCCGGATTTACCGACGGAACCTTACTCGTGGTTCATGCCGAGGATACCCCGCGCGGGGTGGTGCAGCGTATGCTGCGCGAGCTGCGGGCTGGAAATGTGCGGATTCTGGGTGTTTTGCTGAATGCGGTGCGTCCGCGCCGGGGCGGCTACTTCCAGGAAAGCTACGATAGATATTATGAGTATATCGGCGGCGAGAAAAAATCGTAAGTTCGCCGGCGTTTATATGGCAATCTCTTCCTGGGTATTGCCGGTTTTTTGCGGCTGCGCAGCGCGCGTGCGGACCGTACGGGTATATTGGATAACCTCCTGGTATCCGAAATAGGATTGCGTTCGATTGAAAGTGATTTTCAATAACGCCCCTCCTTCTATTTCTTCCAGAACCAGTCCCAGTTGTTCCAGGTTCGCAATCTCGCTGCCATTTAATCCGATGAGTAAATCGCCCGGTTCGATCCCGGCATTATCGGCCGGCCCTCCCGGCTCCACCTCCGTGACTACCACCATATCCGGATTTCCGGCAATCCGATAGCGGCGAATCATCTGTTCGGTCAGCGGCGCAATCTCGATGCCGAACAATTGCCGGGCCAGGGCCTTGCCATCGGGCTGGGGCCGCTGTGCAAAACGTACCGGCAGGACTTGGGATTGATTTTCCCGCAGGATGGAAAATTGCACTTCCGAACCCATCTTTTGCTCGAGCATTACAAAATAAAATTCCAGGGCCGAAGAAACCGGATGCTGGTTGACCGCGGTAATCCGGTCGCCGACCTCAAACCCGGCATGATGGGCCGCACTACCGGGCCGAATGGCTTTCACCAGAACCCCGGCAGTATCGGATGCACCCGCCTCGGCAGCCTCCGGCTCTTTTGCGGCCGCCGGATCAGCAACATCCAGACCCAGGTCTGCCCGCCGCAGCCGGTCCACATTCAGCATGGAAGGAATGATTTCCTGAAGCCAGTCAATCGGTATCGCAAATCCGATTCCCTGGGCCGCTTTGCGAATCGCGGTATTGATGCCGATTACCTCCCCGTTGATATTCAGCAGGGGGCCGCCGCTGTTGCCGGGATTGATCGGTGCCGAAATCTGGATTAAATCGCGCATGCTGAGCTGTTCCACATCCACTTCCCGGTGAATGGCACTGATAATGCCGTCGGTAAGCGTTTGCTGATAGCCGAAGGGATTGCCGATGGCCAGAACGGTTTCGCCGATTTTCAGATCATCGCTGCGGCCCAGGGTCACAGCCGGCAGCGGTTTTTCCACTTCAATTTTCAGAACCGCCAGGTCCGCGGAAACATCCGCCGCCACAATCTGGGCCTGATAGGCATTTCCATTCGTCATATGGATGGTGATTTCGGTTGCCTGGGCAACGACATGAGCGTTAGTGATGATATAACCCCGGGGGCTGATTACAAATCCGGAACCGAGAAAGGGCATTTCGATAGAGCGTTTCTGCTGAAAAAACGGCAGGTCTTCAAACCCCCAGCTGAAAAGACCCTGCTGCATCTGGGCAAGCTGTTTGCCGGTAATACTTACTACGGCATCTTTGTTTTTATCGAAAGCCTCCACCACGGGCGTAATTCGGCTGTAGGCTCCCGACGCACCAGCCGCCTGAAAAAATGAAACTGCAAAAGTCCCCATCAGAAGCAATCGCCAGCGAGTCATCGTTTTATCCTTTCTACTGCACCTGCAAGTTCAAAGCACGCATCGCTTTCGTATTATATTCACCAATTAGTCCATAGTATATGGATATTCCACCAGCCGGCTCCTTACACAATTTACCGTATCTTTCTTGCGTAAAAAACAGGCATAAAAAACATGGTAACTATATTTCTGGCAAAATCTTATGAACAATGATTAAATCAGGCTGTTTGTGTTGACTGGTTTTCGTGGAATACTCTGGACAGGAAAATGAAGATTTTTTACTAAAATACGAAAAATTTCGTTGACAAGTACGAAATATGTCGTATATTGAAGATAGATAACTCAACCATCAGAAAGGATTTTGCCATGGTCAAACCAAAAATGCCGAAACCTACCGAAAGCGAGCTGGCGATCCTGGGCATCCTGTGGGAGAAAGGCCCCAGCACCGTCCGGCAGGTCAATGAAACGTTAAGCAGGCAGCAGCCCACCGGCTATACCACTACGCTGAAGTTGATGCAAATCATGGCGGAGAAGGGACTTGTCGTGCGCGACCAGTCCCAGCGGACCCATGTCTATCAGGCCCACCTGCCCGAGGAGCAGACCCAGCGCCAGCTCCTGGGCGATCTGATGGACAAGGCCTTCGGCGGCTCGGCGGAAAAACTGGTCCTGCGGGCCTTGTCGGCCAAAAAAATCTCCGCCGGCGAACTGGCGAAAATCAAAAAAATGCTGGATGAAATCGAGGGAAAATAATATGGAAACCATGCAGAACATCTTTCAGGCGGCAATAACCCAAAAAATCGGCTGGACCCTGGTCCATTTCGTCTGGCAGGCTTTCGCGATCGCCCTGCTGCTGGCGGTCCTGCTCAAACTGCTCCGTAATTCCTCCGCCCATCTGCGTTACCTGATCGCCTGCGGCGGCCTGGCCCTGATGGTCTGCGCCCCGGTCATCACCTTGCAGATGATTCCTACGCCGGAAAATCACCCTACGCCGGCGGTACAGCCTCCAGCTGATTTATCCGATACTGACGCTGCTACCCCTGTAATTACCGATATGCCTGATATCGAAATACCGCCGGTATCCATAGCCCCAGCCGCCTCGGCCCTGCCCTGGCAGGACCGGTTCACCCATACACTGGGAGCGGCTTTGCCTTATATCGTGGCCGGCTGGCTGGCGGGGGTATTGGGCTTGAGCCTCTGGTATCTGGGCGGCTGGACCCAACTGCAAAAATTCCGCCGCCGCATGATTCAGCCGGTCTCGCCGGAATTGAAAGCAAAGTTACACCAGCTAGCGGGCCGGCTGGCCATCCGCCAATCCATCGACTTATTCGAATCGGCCCTGGTACAGGTCCCAGCCGTCGTCGGCCACCTCAAACCCGCCATCCTGCTGCCGGCCAGCGCCCTGACCGGCCTGAGTCCCCAGCAGATCGAGGTGATTCTGGCCCACGAACTGGCCCATATCAAACGCCACGATTATCTGGTCAATATGCTGCAAACCGCGGTCGAGATTCTGGGCTTCTATCACCCGGCTGTCTGGTGGGTTTCACACCGAATCCGCATCGAGCGGGAAAACTGCTGCGACGACCTGGCCGTCAGTGTCTGCCAGGACCGCCTCTTCTACGCCAAGGCCCTCACCACCATGGCCGAAATCCGCGCCGCCCGCTCCGCCTTCGCCCTTACCATCAGCGGCCCGACCCTTTTCGACCGCATCCGCCGCCTCCTCGGTAAAGACAGCCCATCCGAACGAAAATCAAGCTGGCTACCCTCGGTCATGGCAATCCTCCTAATAGCAGTTTGTATCATAGCGTCAACATTGGCTTTCGACAATAAATCAGGAGAGACCGCTACTGATCTAAAAATAGTTTCGGGCCAGGTATTTGCAGATGAAACGGGAGAACCTATCAAGAACGCATTAGTTCGTGTTGCTATTCCAGCAACGGATATGCGACAAGTACGGGTATCAACAGACCGCAAAATATATGAAACCTTCACAGATAGCAACGGAGATTTCAAGTTAGAGTTTGTACCTGATAATGAAGAAGATGTTTCCGTAGATGTTTTTGCACCAGGTTTTCGTTCAGCAGCAGGTACGTTTCGATCTGGACCAGATGACCCTAAACTGCGTAAATTACAGTTGTATGGTTCATTTGGGAGACTTCGTTCGAATCTTAGTATATCCTTACCAAACGCTTTATATATATCAGGAATTATTGAGACTGTAGCATAGTTACCGGGATCATATAGCTTCTCTTCGTTCCTTGTGAAGCATGGTTATGGTTTGTAAACGCCCTTGAGATTGTTGATCACGCTGCATATCCATGGCAATCCGCTGGCGGATATGTTCTTGCGTT